>JALYOR010000234.1 GCA_030856765.1 Verrucomicrobiota bacterium
GCACCGAGGCACGCCGCTGGCCGCGTTTTTCGAGGAGCTGCACGCGGAGGTCAAAGCCGATCACAAACAGCTCCACAACCTGATGACGGCGCTCGGCTTCGACGCGAGCGGCGTTCGCAATGCCGGCGCCTGGATGGCGGAGAAACTCAGCCGGGCGAAAATCGGTTTTTCCGCTGGAAAAGGGAACGAGCTTGGCCTTCTCCAGGCACTGGAGGGCCTCTCCATCGGTATCACGGGCAAGCGCCTGCTTTGGGGCGCGCTCCGCACCGTGCAGAAGTCATCACCCATCCTGCAACAAACCGATTTCGGGTTGCTCGAGAAGCGCGCCACGGAACAACTCGACCGAGTGGAAGCAGAGCGACTCGCTGCGGCAGAGACTGCGTTGCGCAGCTCTTAGGTTGATCTATCTCGCCACCACCGCGGCGGGGATTTCAAATTTCTCGAGCAACTCTTTGATCTCGTGCACGAAGTTGGCTGCGCCGGCGCCGTTCACGACCCGATGATCGAAGGTGAGTGACAGCGTAATTACTTCCATCGTCTGCGCTTTCTTTCCGTTAGGCGAGAGTTCGTGATGGGCTGAACCGACGAAGAGCGTGCCAACCGAGGGCGGCACGACGATCGGCGCGGCCGCCCGCACCCCGAAGGCGCCGAGGCTGCTGATCACAATCGGTGCATTCATCGCGTCGACCCGCCCGCCGCGGGTGGTCTCGATTGCCTCGTTGTAACGCCTAACGAAATCATCCCACGTCAACGTGTTCGCGTCGGTGATGACGGCGGTCGCCAGGCGATCGTCCTCCATCGCCACGGCCACTCCAAGATCGAAATTTTCGCTTTCCAGGATTCGGTCGTCTTCCAGCATCACGCTGCGGAAAGCCGCATGGTTTTCCATCGCACGCACGACCGCCCAGGCGACCATGACGGAGGGGGAGGGCGCATTCTTGCCGTCGCTCTTCTTGGCGGAGGCCCGCGCGTCGCGAATCGCGTCCCAACGGGCGTCGATCTGCAGGTTGGCCGGAACTACGCGGCCCAATTTGCGCGTGATGGTCGCGGAAAGTGCCGGCTCACGCGATGTGGTTCGCCTGGTCTCGGTAACCGGGGCCGGAGCGGCGCTTTCGGTGTCGGCCGAGACCTCCGCAGCGGCTTCGATCTGATCGGCGAGGCCTTCACCGCCTTCAGTCAGGATCGTACCGAGTTCTTGTCCGATCTCGACCGTGTCGTCGACTTTGGTTTTCCATTCGCCCATCGTCCCGGCGAAAGAGGATTCGATTGGGTAAACGGCCTTGTCGGTTTCGACTTCGCAGAGCGCATCGTCGAGTTCGATCCGATCGCCCGGTTGCTTTAAGAGCGCGACGACTTTGGCGGAGCGAATACCTTCGCCCATGATCGGGACGGTGATTTTCTGAGAGCGTGTTGTAACCGGGGACGCTGTCCCCGGACGCGCGGCGGCGGGCGAGCCTTCCACTAGGGGCTTCGAGCGGCCGGGGACAGCGTCCCGGGCTACAGTGGGGCGCTCAGCGCCCCGGGCGACAGCGACGCGCTCGCTCCGCGTCGCGATCGAGCGCTCAATCGCCCTCACGATCCGCTCGACATCGGGCAGGGCCGCGTATTCGTAGATCGGGTTGTAACCGATCATGACGTTGCCTTTGCTGACCAGAATCGGCGGACTGATCATGGCTTCCCAAAGCTCGGTCTGCCCGGCGATGTGAGAGATGATCATCTGGCCGACGCTGCAATTCTCCGTGTCCTCCTGCACCACGATGAGGCGTCCGGTCTTGCGGACCGATTCTTCGATCGTCTCGCGATCCCACGGCGCGATCGAGCGGAGGTCAATCAGCTCGACACTCGCCTTGCCATCGAGCTTGGCCAGGGCCTCGATCGATTTCTCCATCGTATTGCCCCAGGCCACGATGGTGACGTCGGCGCCCGGTTGGTGAATCCGGGCCTTGCCTAACGGCACCGCGCGCACCGGCTTGGCGGATTCGTGTTCCGCCCAAAGAAGATGTTTCGGGATGAGAACGAAGGTCGGGTCTTCGCAATGCATCGCCGTCCAAAAGAGACCGGCGGCGTCGGCCGGGTTGCTCGGGATGGCGATGTTGATCCCGGGATAGTGGGCGAGGGGAGCTTCATTCGCCTGGCTGTGCCAAAGGCTTCCGCCGGGCAGGTAAGCGCCGTAGGGAGCGTAGATGACGAGCGGACAAGTCCAGGTGCCAAAAGAACGCCAGCGCAGGTTGCAGAGATTCGTCACCACCTGATTCCAGGCCGGGCCGATGAAGTCGATGAACTGCAATTCGAACACCGGTCGCTTGCCATAGGAAGCGAGGCCGCACCCTACGCCCATGATGGTCGATTCGGCCAGCGGCGAATTGAACACTTGGTCGGGGAATTCAGTGGAAAGTTTTTGCGTCAGCCGGAAGACGCCGCCTTTCGGATCTTCCACGTCCTCGCCAAAAATAATCCGCTGCGAATCTTTCGTCAGGCCAGCGCGCAGGGTGAGGTTGACCACGTCGCCGATACGATATTTTCCCGCCGGGAGGACCTCGTCGTTGAGCCGGGGAAGATCTCCCGTGACCTGTAAGCCGAGTTCGTCGGCGGCGGGTTCTTCTTCCCGCTCGGCTTCGCTGAACTCCCGGCGAATGCGCTCTTTGATTTCCCGTTCGAGCTTGGTGTAGTCCTCTTCGCTAAGCACGCCGTCGGCAATGAGAGTGTTTTTCCATTTGGTGAGAGGATCACCTTCCGCCAATCGCCCGATTTCCTCCGCGGTCCGGTAAAGCTTGTGATCGTCCGAGCTGGTGTGACTGGAGAGCCGCTCCATCTTGATCCAGAGAAAAACCGGACCCTTGTCCGAGCGCAGATGCTTGATCGCTTCCTGGCCGGCGTCGTAGACGGCGCCGACATCGCTGCCATCGATCTCCCTCCAGTCGTTAGGCTGAAGGACGTCGATGGCGAGGGGATTGATCTTCCGCGTTGGACTACTGATGCCGTAACCATTGTCTTCGACGAGAAAGAGGACGGGCAGTTGTCTCTCTTTGGCAAAGCAGACCGCCTCGAAGAAATCACCCTGGCGCGTCGCCGCATCGCCGATCGTAGTGATGACGAAGTTCGGCTTCTTATCCAGCTTGATGCCCCAGGCAATTCCGCAGGCGGGCAGCAACTGCGCGCCGGTCGGCGTGGGCACGCTCCAGATATTGCGCGCGGCGTAGCTGTAGTGCGACGGCATCTGCCGACCGTGGCTTTGGCCTTTGCGTTTCGCGAAATAATCGAGGGCGAGTTCGTGCGAGCTGACGCCGCGGCCGAGCACGAGAGCGCGATCACGGTAGTAGCCGCAAATGTAGTCGCCTTCCTCGGTCCCCATCGAGATCGCGGCGAGCGCTTCGTGGCCCATGCCGGAAACGTGAAAGTGACCCTTGCCCTGACGATTGAGATTCTGCTCGCGCAAATCGCCATGCCGGCTTTCGAGAATGGTGGTGAGGAGGCGGAGCTTGTCTTTTTTACTGAGAGCCATTGGAACAGTTGAGAGTTCTTAGTTGAGAGTTGAGAGACGG
>JALYOR010000373.1 GCA_030856765.1 Verrucomicrobiota bacterium
CTGCTTATCGAGGTAATCGCGGAGATTGAGAATGTAGTTGGTGGTGATGAAACTCTCGCGCGTGAGGACGTAGATCGCGTAGGCGATGGTGCGGGCGTCGGCCAGATCATGCGGCGGCCGTGCAGCCATGGCCTGCAAATTACGTAGCGCACTTTGCAAAATATCCGGTGGCGGCGCGAAGCCGGCGGCTTTAGCTTCACTCAGGAAATGGGTTGCGTAGACGGAAACGAAATCGCTTTCCGGGCTGGTCTCTGCGGTCCAGTAACCGAACGCGCCCTGGTCGCTTTGACGGCGTCGTAGCATCGCGAATTCTGCTTCCAGTTGCGCGTTCACCTCGGCGCGGCTCAAGCCGAAGTCTGCTTCATCCGCGAGGACGAGACGCGAGAAGGCGGCACTGGTGATCTGTTCGGTGCAGCCGTGCGGGAAATTCTTGAGATAGAAATCGAGGCCGCGCGCCAGACCGAGCGGCAGCGCGGAGGCGGTCGCATCCAGTTGCCGAAACTCGGTGTACATCTGTCTCTCGATGGGCAACTGCGCGCTGCCCTTGGTGAAGTTGCCGCTGCGCACTTGAGTCATGAACGGAACCGCTGGCCTGACGCTCAAGGTCGCGCGCCGCGTCGTCTCGCCACCCGGCGCGGAGGCGTGAAATGCCAGGCTGGCCGCACCGAGCTGATCCTTGACGCGAACGGTGAATGTGACCGTGGTTTCGCGGCCTTCCGCGATCGGCAGCGGCATCGCCGGACTCTTCACGACCTCGAGCTGCGCGGAGGGTTCGATCGTGAGGTTGACCGCCGCGTTCGGTCCAGAGCCGGCGATATTGTTTGCCACCGTCACGCCGACTTCGAATTGGTCGTTAGGCGCGACCATCGTCGGCACGCTCGGCGTGACGACAAAGGGCCCACGAATCGTCGCTTCCTGTTCGGCAGACCCGGCCGAGTCCCCGGCGAATGCGACCGCCATGATCGTGAGGGTGCCGTCGAAATAGTCGGGCACGTTGTAAATGACTTCGCGCTCAGTGCTGTCGGCGTCGACGATGCCCGACCAGAAGACGACCGGCTTGTCGGTAACACGCTTAAAAGGATTCAAACGCATCTCCGCGTCGCCGTCGCCACCGGCCGCGGAGGCGGCGCGCAGGATGGAAAATTCCGGCAGGATAAGGTCGACGATTTGCGAGGTCTCGACCCCGAGCGAAGTCTTGCGGAAGAAATAATCCAACGGATCGGGCGTTTTGAAATCGGTGACCTGAAGGATGCCCTTGTCCACGGCGAAGAGGACGATTTTCGCCGGCCGATCGGTCCGGTAATGAATGGCGAGAGGTTCGCCCGGTTTGGCAAGTTCGTTGCTCGTTAGGCCGACTTGCAATCGGCGTTTTTCCTTGTTCACGGTCAGCGGCACGACCGCATAGCTGAGCGGGCTCATGAAGACTTCCTTCGAGTCGAGCGCGCGGACGAAAGAGACGTTGACGTAGCCGGTACCGTCGAAGCCCTCCGGCACACGAATGTGTTGCAGGCTGCTCGTGGTGGCGCTGGCGAACCACTGATGCGCATAGACCTTGTCGCTCTCAATCGTGATCAGGCCGCTGCCGGTGTAAGGCGCGGTGATCGCGATCTCGATCTCATCGCCAGCGTTGTAGCTGGCGCGGCTGAGCTTCACCTGGAGCTCGGAATTTTTGTCGAGCGCGCGCGAAACTTCACCGAGGCCGACGACGGAGAAGGAGAGCTTGTTCCAGAGCCGACCGCTCTCGTCGTGAATCTGAAGGACGAAATTCCCGGGTGCGCCGGTCGGGACGGGATATTGCAAACCGGCCGCGTCGATTGCGATCGATTCCGACTTCACGGGCCGCTCTTTCAAGACCGATTCGTAGGCGTAGTTGCCGTTTTCCTTCTTCGCGAGGATCGAGACGTAGGTCTGCTCGATGAGATCGAACTGCAATTTCTCGGTCGCGACTTTATTTAGGCCGCGATCGACGGCGATGAACTCGATCGCATGCGCGCTCCCTTTCGGCAGGTAATCGAGCGGCGCATCAGGCTTGTAGCCGATGACGCGCGGCAGAGCCGAAACGAGAAGCGAGTTGTAAGCGTGCACGCTGCGGCCGCCCTCGGCTTCGAAGCCTTCGGCAGAGAAGTTCAGCTGATAGGTCGCGTCGGCGAAGCGTTCGAGGTTGAGCGAAACGGTGACCTTGCCTTCGTCGTTAGTCGTCTGATCGCCGAGGTCGATCGTCTGGGTGGAGCGCTCTTCCTTCCCGTCGCGCAACGGATCGTGGAAGGCGTAGCCCTCGAGTTCGTCGAAGGAAAAATTCGCCGGTGACAGCTCGGCCTTGCTCGCGATGCGGCGGGCGCTCGCGGGTGTGCCGTAGAGATTGCGCAGGGTCACGAAAGCCTGCACATCCTTCGGATCGATCCACCCACGCCCCGGTTCCTGGGAAAGGCGCGACTCGATTTTCATCCGGTCGGGGAGGAATTCTTCGACGTGGAAATCGCCCGAACCGAGGAGCGCGTCGCGCTTGCCGTTGCGCACGAGATAGACTTCGACCCGGTAGGCGCCGGTCGGCGATTCGTTAGCCGTTTGGAAACTCAGCTCCGTAAAGCCCTTGGCCGGAAGGCGCAATTGCCGGACCTGCGCGCGCGCATTGCGCGCGTCGAAGACTTCCATTTCCACCGGCATGCCTTCGAGATTTCCCTGCCACCCGCGCTGCTTCACGATGCAACCGATGTGCACTTCGTCGCCCGGTCGATAGACGCCGCGCTCGGTAAAGACGAAGGCTTCGAGCTGCTCGGGCGAGACATTCTCGACCCCGTCGATAGCGAACCGGGAGAAATCGAGCGCGCGATCGGAGCGCGCGTAGGGCATGAAGGAAATGTCGTCGCCGAGACGCGCGAGGAAGGCGACCGGCCGCTTCTCGCGGGTGGGATTGCCTAACGATGGAAAATTCACCCGGCCGTCGGCGCTGCTCGTCCCGCCGGCGAGAGGGACGCCGTTTTTGCCCAGGATTTGGACGGCGACACCAGCGAGCGGCGCGCCTGTTTTGATCGACATGACGAAGACGTCGCTGCTGCCGTCGGTATTTTTCTTCACCAGCAGGCCAAGGTCGGTGACGAGGATGAAGCGGCGATCGCTCGGACCGCGCACGGTTTTCTTCTTCACTGGGTCCCATTCCCGCGCGCGGACGAAGAAGAGGCCGCGCTCGCTCCCGCCGTCGGCAGGCAGTTGCAAATGGCTCGAAAAATCGAAGGCGGAGTAGTTCGCTTTGAATGGGTTCGTGACGTTGAGCGGTTGATGCTCGACGCCGATCCGGGAGATGTTTTCTTCGTCGAACTCGCCGAAGAATTCCGGATTCTCGAACGCGCCATTGGTCTGGGTGACGAGATGATTAATCTGGTTCGAGGCGACGCGCGCGATTTCGTATTCGATCTCACCGATGC
>JALYOR010000241.1 GCA_030856765.1 Verrucomicrobiota bacterium
GCCTTGGACCGGTGCGGGCTAAACTGATGAAGAAGGGAATGATCTACAGCCCGGCACATGGCGACATGGCATTCACCGTCCCGTTGTTCGACGAATTCATGGTTCGGGCGATGCCGGAATTCAGGCCATAATCGGCAGTCACCGGGAACAGGGAATTCATAAAACAATAACGCTCGCGCGAGACGACACTTCGTCCCTAGGCAGGTCCGTAATACGGCTACTCCGCGAGAGACTGTACCTCCGCCGCACGCTCCCCCAACACAGACTCCGGGTTTGCATTTTTGATGGAGTGATCATCGGCGCCGTCCTCGCGTCGCTCGCGGCCTTTCCGACCCTGATCCCCGACGGAAGCCGGCCGCTCCCCTGCGGGTGCGCAGATCATCACGGCGAGTGCGCTCGCGGCCTATTGGGGCAGCTCGCCACCAATAATCCGGACGCAGACCGCCATTGCATGCTGCGCTTCACGGTAGCACTCCCACAGGCGCTGCGACATAAGTGCGCCCTTCTCGTAACGCCCGCCGACCATCGGATAAAGCGGAAACGCAGTTTCCAATCGAAAGCGCTCTGCAGCGGGTAGTGCGCTTCCACATTCTTGGACAACCAGCTGAAGATCATGGCTAAGCTTCTTTCGCGCGCGTTCGGCAGTCAGCCCAGCTTTCACGAAGAACCAAGCATTTGCAATCGTGGACGAGGGAGCTGCCGAGGCCATCTGCCAACGAATTGATTGGGACGATGATGTTCGCCGACAGAGGCAGGCGCATCGCGTCAGCCTCTGAAAGGGTAGAATTGGCCGCCGATCAATCGCCGCAACTTCATTTCGCAGGGTTTCGATCCAACGCCAGCTTGGTCTGGCGTGCAACCTGATCCTGAGTGTGCGTCGAAATCGGGCTTTCCAAAGGAATGATTGATTTTTCGGTCAGCTTCGGATGCCGTCGAACCTAATTCTCTCGCTTCTGCACCTACGAGATTGACGGTGCTGAGGGATTCTCAGCTGCTACGATAGGTGTCGCGGATTCTTTCGGCTCCCAAAACGTAACGCTCGGGAGGATCACCGATCTGGAGGGTCCTGCCGAGGTGAAAGCACGCACGATCTCGCGCGCAGCGCCAAATACGAGGGCCACACCGTTAATGTTTACGAAACGATCGATGTATTCGTCTCTTAAAGTTTCGTCAATTTCAACGAAACCGACGAGATCCAGCATGAAGGTACAGGGAAGGTTCTTGCCAGGCGACTCGTGTAAGGCGACTCGCAGACCGACCTCCCATTTTTTCCGGTCATCGGTCCGCACCTTAGTTCGAGGCGTCACTTCATAATCGGCAATGGCGATACTAGACTCAGCGGTTTGATCAAACGCCGGATTGGCGGAGTACTCGAATTCGGAGACGAAATAATTCGTCAACGCAACCTGCGCGCGTCTCATTCTAAGCTGCGAGCGCGAGATCCTGGTGATCGGCAGCAACCTCAGGTCGCTCTGTCGAATATTGCAAACCCGCTAAATACCGAGTCGGAATTTTTCCATCTCGCAAAGCGCAGAGCAACACATTCAAACTGCGTGAAGGCCGCCCTCGGCCGGTTTCCCACCTCGTTGCCGTCTTTTCACCAACTTGCAAAAGTTCGCCAAACGCAACCTGCGTTAAGCCTAACGACTTACGCAGCGCTCTGATCTCACCTGGAAGAAGTAATCCCATATACCGAGCCTGGGTGTCCTCGATTAAATCGAGTGCTTCGGGAGTGAGAATTTCTTCGCCCGTAGTAGAATCAAGCGTCACCGGCACGCGAACCGTTACCCGTTCAACTATTGACGTCCGCTCCGCATTCGGGATCGCCACTTCAAAATCGATCTCTTTAATCTGGCACTTATTTTTCATCAATTGATACCTTACGACAGTTTATCGCCTTTGCGCGGGCTGTGTGTCGACACAATTTTAATCCGGACTCGACACGACCGAAGGCAAATCTTGGCGTAAAGACGTTGCCCGATATACGAGAAAAAGAAAGCATAAGTCTCGCCATCCTCAGGTAAATCTACACTGATTCCCAACAATCCGGGCTGTTCCAAATAAGGAAACATCGCTTCATACGCTTCGTATCTGAACTGCGAGAGGGTCGCCGCCCGCCAATCCAAAAACGCTTGTTTGGTCCATTCGATTTTGGAGGAATCCCCCTCTCGAAGAATCTGAGCGACAGATTGCTTCCAAGCCTCCGGGATAGGAATCTCGTTATACACGTTGACAATCGGTCAGAACACAGCGAAATAGTATCAATTGATACTATTCTTGTGCAGACCCCAATTTTTGGCCTAACCATTTGCCTACAGCATCCGGTGGATCCAAGAACCTGAACTACAAGTAATGGGTTTTCAAGATTTAGATTGGAGGTGATTAAGCGATGTCGAATCCAAAATTGAGCCCCGGCCAGAAGGCCCCAGCGTCTGGTCAGTATGGAGTGCTCGGCCCCCGCGGCGGGAAGACCGGAGTGGAACGGACGGTAGTTCGAGGAGAGCCTCTGCCGCCGCCGCCTCATGCCGGCCAAAAATATCGGTTGGTTGATCGGACCAAAACCCGGTAAAAGCAGACGGAGGGCATCAGTGCGGGGTCCGTGCTGATGCCCTTCACGTTGCAGAATGACCTGCGCGGCAACCCAGTGGGGCCGCGCCGCGTGAACATACCGGTTCTTCAAGCAACCCGTGAAATTTCCGCAGCTCCGAACGCTGGCGACGCGCCATGCAATAAGCGCTCGGCACTATCTTCACAGGTCGCTCAATCGCTTTCCTAGAACTCGCAGGATCAGCATCAGCTCGATGTCCGTGAGCGTGTGAGCGCCGGTTTCAATTCGATTCGTCGTTCCGGGATCGACGTCCCAGCCTGCTCTCTGCAGGCGATGAGTAAGCTCGTTCTGTCGCAAACCAGCGGCTTCCCGCAGCCGACGAATCTTCGCACCGAAAATATTAAGTTTCCCGGTGACGGGTTTTGGTGATGTTCGCCGGGCCATTGGCCCAGCCAAAATAGTCGTTTCCAAAGTGCAAAATTTGAGGCAGTCCTCAATTTGCGCTTTACGATTTCCTGTACGAGAAGCAACGTATTCAGGCGAAGGGCCTCATCTCCCATTGAGCGCTCGCCAGCCGCACCGCGCCTGATCGCACCCGCAATAAACCGCCTGGTCTCAATTTGTGAACGCTGTAAAACATCAAAATATTATCGGACCACTTGTTCAAGAACTTCGGGAACGTAAAGGGCTGTCACGCGCAGAATTTGCTGAGGAACTGAAAACAGTCGGGTGGGACATTTCCGTGAACCACGTCGAGAAGATCGAGATGCGCGAGGCGATGGTGAAGGATTTCGAGACGCTCTATCTCTTCGCGCTCTTGAAATCGGTCAGGACGAATTTTGGCGCAAACTCTCTGCAAACATGCCCGAGAATCCCAAGTCCCGCGCTTCAAGGTAATCGCTCGCGATACGAT
>JALYOR010000275.1 GCA_030856765.1 Verrucomicrobiota bacterium
CGACGAACTGCTGAGAACGGCGCTTGCGCAATCTCCGTCGCCTTACGAAGGCTGAGGGCGGATCGCGCTTTTCTCCTTGTCCCGCCTGGCCCGACGGCTGGAGACTCGCGGTGTGCATCGAATAAAATTGACGCTCGGGCTTTTGATGATCGCGGCGCTGTTTGTGCCGCTCAGCGAATGTTCGCACGCTCGCAAAGAGAACGCGCTGCCCTTGCCACCGAAGACCGGGCTGCAAAAAGTCTTTCCGCGGAGCGATGAGCAGACTCGGTACGATTACGGCGCCACTCTGGTCGGTTTATCGCTGAACGGCGTCGCCGCTTTGGTCGCTTTCGTTTGGCCGTTGTCGCTCGCCTTGCTCAGGCGGCGGGTAGCCGGCAAACGCCGGGCCTGGCTGCTCTACGGGTTGGAAGTTCTGCTCTCCGCGGCGACAATCTGGTGGATCTACGCCGTCACCGAGGCCGGCACCCGTCGCTGGGGCGCCTATTTTGTTTTTGCTCTGGTGACTGCTTACGGCATCGCGTCCCTGATCGGTTTGGTGGTCAGCTGGCGCGGCGATGAACCTCGTCCGAGAGCCGCCTAAGCCAGGGTCGGCCGCAGACGCCCAAATTTATCTTCTTGTCGTGGATGCGCGACGCGCTAAAATTGCACTCCCGACTGGAAATTCACGGCACGCGCGACTGAACCGCCAGCAAAGCTGGAACTTAGCGCGACTGCGAAGACCCCAAAGGATGCACCATTCCAAAAATCAATTCACTGCCGAGCAGGCCGACGTTTCGGGAAAGTCGTCGGCTCGATTCCAGCCGCGCTCACCTTCGTTAGGCGCGGTTTTTTTATGAGCGACAATCCAGCCGAACTTAGTCTGAGCAATTTCCTCGGGAGCGAAGGACGCGATCCTTTGCAGGCCCCGGCCAGTTTTACCCGCTGGATGGAGGCCGGCGCGTGGGCGGTCGAGCTCTACGAGCCGGAGCTGCGCGCCCCCGCCAATGCCCGCACTACCATCACCTACGGTGGCAAAGCGCAGTCGGTCATCAATCTCTGCTCCTACAATTACCTCGGCCTGGCCAATCACCCCGAGGTCATCGCGGCGGCGCACGACGCCCTCACCACCCACGGCCTCGGCGCCTGCGGCTCCCCCATGCTCTCCGGGATGAGCGATCTGCACCGCGAATTGGAACGCCGGATCGCGCGGTTTCTCGGGCGCGAAGACGCCATGCTTTTTAACAGCGGCTTCGGCGGCGCGCTCGGCACGATCTCCGGCATGCTCCGCAAATCCGATGTCGCCGTGCTCGATAACCGCTCCCATCTCAGCCTGCGCGACGGGGCCACGCTTTCCCGCTGCCGCTCGGAGAAATTCGAGCATAACGACCCTGCCGCGCTCGATGCTTCGCTCACCCGCAGCAAGGGAAAACGTCAACTGGTCATCATGGAGGGCATCTACTCGATGGACGGCGATTTCGGTAACCTCCAGGCGCTGATCGATGTCGCCGACTCGCATGGCGCGAGTGTCTTCATCGACGAAGCGCATTCCACCCTCGCCTGTGGCGCACACGGGCGGGGCGCCGCGGAAAAGTTCGGCGTCGAAGATCGCGTTTCCCTCACCTACGGGACTTTCTCGAAAGCGTTCGGCGCCCTCGGTGGTTACGTCGCCGGGCCGCGCGAGACGCTGCAATATCTTCGCTTCTACGCGCATCCCTACGTCTACTCCTGCGCACTTCCACCAGTGGTCGTCGCCGCCATCATCAAATCGCTCGAAATCGGGATGAACCAACCGGAGCTGCGCACCCGGCTCTGGGAAAATGCCGATTACTTCCACGCCCAACTGCGTGGGCTCGGCATCGACACCGGCAAGTCCAACACCTACGTGATGCCGATCGTGATTGGCGATCGCGAGCGCATGTACCGCCTCGGCCACGAGCTGCGCAGCCGCGGTCTCTGGGTCGCGCCGGTCGATTACCCGGCCGTACCGCAGGATCGGATCTGCTTCCGTGCCTGCGTCACCGCACTGCATACGCGGGCCGATCTCGACGAAGCGCTCAACATTCTCGAGGACACTCTCGTCCCGCAGATGGTGGCGACGAGCGCCTAACGAGTGGGGCGGGCTCCGATCGGCCTTTCAGCGACGACCGCGATGGAACCGCCCTCGGTCGAAGCGAGCTACAAGGCGCGTGAAGTCGAGAGCGCGCTCGATCTCTATTTCTATCGCAGGGTTGGTTACCGGCTCGCCCTTTTCTTTGCTCGGCTGGGCATGACCCCAGCGCAGGTGACCTGGGGCGGTGCGGCCCTCGGAATAGCCGCCGGTCATCTCTATTACTACCGCGATCTGCGCTGGAATCTGCTCGGGATGCTGCTGCATGTTCTCTCGAATACCTTCGATAACGCCGACGGCCAACTCGCTCGCCTCACGAAACAAGGCAGCCGGAGCGGTCGCGCGCTTGACGGGCTGGCGGACAATCTCGTTTTTGCGAGCGTTTATATTCACCTCTGCCTCCGGTTCACCGCGGAGGGCGGCACCCCGCTCGTCTGGTTGCTCGCGGTCGCGGCCGGCGCCAGCCATTCATTGCAGAGTTCGGTTGGCGATTATTTTCGCAACGCCTACCTCTACTTCGCCATAGGTCAGACACAGGCCGAGCTCGATTCGTCGAGCGCGCTGCAGGAAGAATTCGACCGGCTCAGCTGGAAAAATCACCCGTGGAAGAAGTTCCTCCACCGGCTCTACCTCAACTACACCAAACAACAGGAAGCGCTCGCGCCGCGCTTGAGCGAATTGAAGCGTGTCGCCAGCGAAAGGAAAGATCCCACCATCTCGCACGCCTATCAGGAGGCGAGCCGTCCCTTGCTCCGCTGGGGCAATCTGCTCGCGACCAATCCCCGGATGATCCTGCTCTTCGCTCTGCTCCTGATCGGCCACCCCGTCTGGTATTTCGTGATCGAGCTCACTCTTCTCAATCTCGTTATGGCGATCCTGCTCTGGGAAGAAAACGACATTTGCCGTCAATTGCTCGCTGCCCGCCGGCCGACCTAACGATGAGTGCGATCACTGTCACCCAAGTCGATTCGCCCGCGGAGCGCGACGCGTTCATCAAATTCCCCTGGCGGATTTACCAAGATGATCCCGCCTGGGTGCCGCCTCTTCTGCTCGAGCGGAAGGAGTTTCTCAATCGCGAAAAGCACCCGTTCTACGAGCATGGCGACGCGGCGCTTTTTCTGGCCCGGGCCGGTAGCGAAATCGTTGGGCGCATCATGGCGAGCGACGACCCAAACTACAATGCGCTGCACCAGAGCAACGTTGGTTGCTTCGGTCTCTTCGACTGCGTCGATGATCCGGCGGTTGCTGCTGCCTTGTTCGCGGCGGCGGGCGATTGGCTGCGCGTCAAAGGCCGCACGGAAGTGATGGGACCGATCGATTATTCGACCAACTACGTCTGTGGCCTGCTCGTCGATGGCTTCCAGTTCCCACCCACGATTCTGACCTCGCACAACCCTCCCTACTACCCGGCACTGATCGAAGGGCTCGGCTTTTGCAAGACGATGGACTTCTACGCCTGGTGGTTTACCGATCCGACCAACGCAGCTCTCCGTCTGCGCCGCCTCGCCGCCTCGCTCAAGAAACGCCATTCGGTCACGATCCGGCCCGGCAACTTGAAAGAGATCGAGGCGGAGAGTGCGCGCTTGCGGGAAGTATATAACGAAGCATGGAAGGACAACTGGGGCTTTGTCCCCTTCACCGAGCACGAATTTGAGGCCCTGACCCGAGAGTTAAAACAATTGGTCGAACCCGATTTCGCCTTAATCGCGGAGGCGGGCGACGAGCCGGTCGGATTCATCCTTTGTCTCCCGGATATCAATGTCGCGCTCAAGAAGATGAATGGCCGCCTAACGAGTTACGGACTGCCGATCGGTCTGGCCAAGCTTCTCTACTACAAAAGCCGCCTCCGAACGGTGCGCCTGGTCGCGCTCGGGATAAAACCGGGCTATCGCCGCGGCGGCATCGCCGAGCTGCTCGTCTTGCGCGTGATCGAGGAGGCGATGGTGAAGCGGGGATTCACGGGCGAAGCGAGCATGATCCTGGAGAACAATCACCTCATGAACCGCTTTCTGGCTGCAATCGGAGCGAAAAAGTACAAGACTTATCGCATCTACCTGCGGAGCCTGACGACCTAGATGACGCGACGCGTCGTCATCCTGGCGGACGAATCCGCCCACTGGAAAGTCGCGGGCTTGCGGCAGTTGGAACGCCTCGCCCTGGCGGTGAATGACTGGGCGATCCGGACGCAAACGCATGCTCAGCTCTTTGTGCTTTGGTCGCCCGCGATCGCAGAAGAAGAGAGATTCCAGCCGGACGAAATGCGCCTCAGGGACGTCGAGATCGTTACTGACGCGCCCCTTCATGCTGGCTCGCTCCTGAGCACTCACCTGGTTCCGTTGCGAGATTTTGCCCCGCCGTTAAGCGAGTCAACCGCGCTCGATCGTTCCTTCGATCAGCTTGCTACCGCCGTCCGGGAAATGGTGAATGCCGAGCGACTCGATTACCTCACGAACCCCGCCCAGATTCCGGCAGCCGAGCAGCGCCTGCTTCGTGAGAGCGGCAAATTGCAGGATGGGCTGGTCTCGCGCTTCATTAATCGGCCGTTCTCGCGCGAGATTACTCGCCTGCTCCTGAAGACACCGATCACGCCCAGCGCCTGGACTCTGGCGATCTTTTTTCTCCAAGTCGCCGGTGCCCTTCTTCTTTTCCGCGGCGATCGCGCCAGCGTCATCCTGGGGCTCGGTTTCTTTCAATTCTACAGCATCCTCGACGGCTGTGATGGCGAGATTGCCCGGGCTAAATATCTCTCTTCGCCGCGCGGCGCCCAGCTCGATACCTGGTGCGACACGGTCGGGCATCTGCTCATGGTGGTTAGTCTGGGCTTCGGGCTGGGACGCCAGATTCCATTCTACTTTTACGAAAGTTTTGTCGTAGGCGGGCTGATCTTCACCAACGAACTATTCCTCGCCGCGCCGACCGGGAGAGCTCGATCGGCGGTTGAATCAGAGTCCGCCTTGTATCCGCGTCATCAGAAGATGATGGCTGATTCCGGCCTGCTCGCCCGCGGCGGTCGCGTCCTCGGCTGGCTGGTGCAATTGACCAAGCGGGACGTCGCCGTCCTGTTTTTTCTCGTCCTCGGGATCCTTGGCTGGCCCGCCTGGATTCTGCACTTGTTAGGCGTGGTCGCCGCCTTCAGCCTGCTCCTGGGTTTGAAGGCGATCGTCTTTCCGGTTCGTTAGGCGGACCGCCGCCTCCGTCTCCGCCTCACGCAGCATCCCGCCGTCGTCCACGTCCTGCCACCAGGCATCGCCGATATCGATCACGCGCGCCTTGCCCTCTTCCGCCATCGCGCGCACGCCGTCGGCCAGGCTGCAATCGTCGTTCACCCGCACCTTTTCGAGGTAGGCAAAAATCTCGACCGGGCAGACGAAGATCCCGGTATCGATCGCGTCGTAGCGATCGAGCGTCTTTCCAATGGCGTCGATGCGTCCACCGCTCGTCGCGACCTTCATCGCGTCAGCGAGATCGAAAATGCAGTCGATCTTGCGATCAACCGCGAGGCTGAGGACCGCGGGATCGGCCTCCCTAACGAACGCCTCCAGCAGCCGAGTCTCGAAAAGGTGGTCGCCCATCAGCAGGAGAAAGGGCACTGGAAGGTGCGGGGCTGCGGCGAGGAGCGAAATGCCGTTCTGCTTTTGCCAATCCGGGTTGTGGATCGGATGAAGGCGCATCCCTTCCGGAAGTAAGGGCGACAAGCCAGCCAAGAGCCGTTCGCTTTCCCAGCCGACCACGATGTGCAGCGTG
>JALYOR010000279.1 GCA_030856765.1 Verrucomicrobiota bacterium
GTCTCGGGGTTGCCCTGCACGACATCCTGCCGATGATCCAGATCGCGGAATACACCGGGGTTGCGGGGCTGACTTTCATCGTTGCTTTTGCCAACGTCATCGCGATCTCAACCGTGCGCCGTTTCATGCTCGAGACCAAGGTGCGGGTGCGCCGGCCGCATTTCGACTTTACGCTCACGATGGCGACGATCGTCGGCGTGGCCGCTTTTGGGATTCGCGCTCTGCAGATCAAGGTGCCGACCGAGCCGCTCCGCGTCGCCGCAGTCCAGGCCAACGTGCCACGGGAGGAGAAATTCAGCCGGGAATACCAAGAGAAAACCTTCCAACATTTCACCCATCTCACCCAGGTCGCCCTCGCGGTTCAGCCGCCGCCGCAGTTGATCATCTGGCCGGAAAGCTCGACCCCCGCGCCCGCTTTGCTCGATGAGGACAACTACCGCTTCGTGATGGGCCTCTCGGCCTCGATCAAGACCGACCTGCTCCTCGGCACGATCGATGCCGACCAGCAAGGTGATTACAACGCCGCGCTTCTCGTTTCCGGCGGCGATGGGGACAAAATTCAGCTGTATCGCAAACTCCACCTCGTGCCTTTCGGCGAATACGTGCCCGGGCGGCAAACCGTGCCGTTCATGTCGCGCATCGTGGGCGACCAGGTGCCGGCCGATTTTACCCGCGGGAAAGAGCCGGCGGTCTTTAGCCTAACGACTCCGGGTGTGCTCGTCGCACCGCTCATTTGTTTCGAAGACACGCTGGGCGAATTGACGCGGCTCTTCGCCCTGCGCGGCGCCAACCTGCTCGCGAATGTGACTAACGACGGCTGGTTCCTGCGCTCGGCCGCGTCGCGGCAGCATCTCCAGAACGCGATTTTTCGCTGCGTCGAAACCCGCCGGCCGATGGCGCGCGCCGCCAACACCGGCGTGACCTGCTTCGTCAACCGCTTCGGCCGCGTGACGCAGGTGCTGCTCAGTGCCAAGGGGAGCCAGTTCACCGAAGGCGTGTTGAGCGGGACGATCGAAGTGCCGACTCATGGCGAGCTGACGTTTTACGTCCGGCACGGCGAACTCTTCGCGAAAACCTGCGCGGGGATCGCGCTCCTTTTCCTCTTTGCCCAATCGCCACGGCTCGTTAGGCGGAAATCTGGGTAGCGCACTCGGGACGAGTGTTACCCAGCGCTGGCCTTTGCGCCCGATCCATCCATAGTCTGACCCGACATGAGCGAAACCGTCATCTCCGCGCGCGGTTTGCGGAAATCCTACGGGACGCTGGAGGCAGTCAAAGGGATCGATATCGAAGTGCAGGCCGGCGAGGTCTTCGGTCTGCTCGGGCCGAACGGCGCCGGCAAAACGACCACGGTCGAAATGCTGGAAGGCCTGCGCCCGCGCAGCGGCGGCGAAGTGACTGTGCTGGGATTCGATCCCGACCGGCAAAGGCAGGCGTTGAAGGACCGGATCGGCGTTTGTCTGCAGGCGACCAACCTGCCCGACAAGATCAAGGTCCATGAAGCGCTCGATCTTTTCGGCTCCTTCTACTCGAAGCGGGTCGACGGCGACGCGCTGCTGAAGCGCCTGCAACTCTGGGAAAAACGCGAGGCCGGTTATGCGACACTTTCCGGCGGTCAGAAGCAGCGCCTTGCCCTCGCACTCGCGCTGATCAACGATCCGCAGCTGCTTTTTCTCGATGAACCGACGACCGGGCTCGATCCGCAGGTGCGCTTGGAGATTCGCGATCTGATCGAAGAACTGCGGGCGGACAAGCGGACCATCCTCCTGACGACCCACTACATCGAGGAAGCGGAACGGCTCTGCGACCGGGTCGCGATTATCGATGACGGAGTCATCATCGCGATCGGCTCGCCGCGCGATCTGCAGGAGAAAAGTGAAACGCAATCGAGCGTAGAGATTTCGTTAGGCGAGGCGCTTCGGCCCGGGGATTTGCCGGAGTGGCCGGGCGCGATCCGGACGATGGTGAGCGACGATCGGCGAAAAATTTCGGTCAGCTCGAGCCGTCCGGCGCAGACTTTGGTCGAGTTGATCCGCTGGATCGATGGCCAGGGGATTGAACTTACCGATGTGCACCTGAAACGTCCGACGCTCGAAGATGTCTTCATCGAGCTGACCGGGAAAAGGCTGCGGGACTAGGAATGACGGCTTCAACCTGGAACCAAGGCGGGAAGAAGGTAGCGCAAGCTCCCAGCTTGCAGGCTCACGAAAGGCGCAAGCTGGAAGCTCGCGCAACCATCCGATGAAAGCGTTTCTCGCTCTGCTCAAAATCGACCTCAAGCTCGCGAGCCGGAACCGGACGGTCTTGTTCTTTAACTATTTCTTCCCCCTCATGTTCTTCTTCGTTTTCGCGCAGATGTTCGACGCCAATCAGGGCTCGGCGATTCTCCAGGTGGTGGCGATGGTCGTCGTGCTCGGCATTCTCGGGAACGGACTTTTCGGCGCCGGCATGCGCGCTGTCCAGGAACGCGAGGAGAATGTGCTGCGGCGCTACAAGGTCACGCCGATCACGCCGGTCCCGCTCCTCGCGGCCTCGATGATTACCGGTGTCGTCCTCTTTGTCCCAAGCGTGGTGCTGATTCTTTTCCTGGCCCACCAGTTTTACGGGATGCCGATCCCGGCGCAGCTCGGCTCGCTCCTCGTTTTCATCTGTCTCGGGGCGATCGCCTTCCGTTCGTTAGGCCTGATCGTGGCCGCGGTCGTCAATTCCTCGCAGGAAAGCAACATCCTCATTCAGCCGATCTACATGGCGATGCTTTTCCTGAGCGGCGCGACCATCCCCATCACCTACATGCCGCATTGGCTGCAAAATATTACGCAGTTCATTCCCGCGACTTACCTGATGACCGGGATCGGCGGAATCATGCAACGCGGCGAAACGATCATGGCGAATTGGCTCTCGGTCGTGGCGCTTCTCCTGACCACGGCAGTCGGGACCTTCATCGCGACCAAGCTCTTCCGCTGGGAAAAAGAGGAAAAACTCCGCGCCTCCGCCAAGCTCTGGGTGCTGGTGGTATTGCTCCCGTTTCTCTGCCTCGGCGCCTACCAGTCATGGAGCCAGCACGATCTCGTCAAAGCGAAGATCCTCGCGCGCGACATGCGCCGCGGCCAGACCTGGCTCCTCCAGAACGCGCGCATTTTTGTTGGCAACGGCAAAGTGATCGAGTCCGGCGCCGTCCTCCTCAAAGGGGGCAAGATCGCCGAGGTTTACGGCGGCACTTTTCCAGATGCGAAAACGCTGAACGCAGAACCGATCGATGGCGCCGGCAAGACCGTCCTGCCCGGGTTAATCGACATGCATGTCCATATCGGCGGCCCGGGGGGCTTTTACGAAGACTGGACGAAGTTCGATCCGGAGAAATCTTCCGAGCGCGAGCTGGCGGCCTACCTGTATTGCGGCATCACCGCGGTCCGCAGCGTGGGGGACAAGGCCGATGACATGCTCAAGCTGCGGCAGCGCGTCAATAGTGGGGAAAAACTCGGAAGCGAGTTGTTTCTCTGTGGACCGCTCTTTACGGCCGAAGGCGGACACGGCACCGAGTATGCGAAGAACATGCCGGAGATGGCCCGCGCCGGTTTCAACGCGCAGTTCCTCCGCATTCCAAAAACGCTGGAAGAAGCGCGCAAACAAGTGGATGAACTGGCGGACAAAGGCGTAAACGCGATCAAGGGCGTCCTCGAAGCGGGCGTCCCGGGTTACACCTTTAACCGGATGAATCTCGAGCTCCTCCGCGCGGTCGTGGAGGAGGCGCACGCCAGGAAACTGCCCGTTTCCATCCACACCGGCGAGAGCCGCGATGTGATCGACGCGGTGTCGTTAGGCGCAGACTCGATCGAGCATGGCTCCTTCCGCGACCAGATACCGGACGCAACCCTCGCGGAGATGAAAACGCGGGGCATTGCCCTTGATCCAACCCTCAGCGTGGTGGAAGGGCTCTCCGATTTCGCGAAAGGAAAGGGCGATCTGCTTAAGCGGTCGTTAGTCCAACAGGTGACGACCAAAGAGTTGATGGCAGGGACCGAGCACGCCTTGAGTAACGATGAAAATAAGAAGCTGCGCGAAGGGCTGAGCCACTATCCGCTTTCGTTGGAATTGGGCAGCGGCAACCTGCTGAGGGCTTGGAAAGCCGGCGTGCTTCTCGTGACCGGCTCCGATTCGGGCAACTTCCTGGTCCTGCATGGCCCGACCGTGCAGCGTGAGATCGAACTTTGGGTCGCGGCGGGAATACCGCCGGAAGTCGCGCTTCAGGCTGCCACTTGGAACGCCGCCAAATTGCTGCGAGCTGATAATCGCATCGGGACGATCGAGAAAGGTAAGGAAGCCACTCTGCTCGTCGTCGATGGCAACCCGCTGCAAGACGTGCGGGCACTTTCGGCGATCTCATATGTCTTCCTAAAAGGCGAGCGCGTCGCGCGAACCACCCTCTTCGAGCAGAAATAGCGCTCGGTTAACGGCGCTGTCTCAGCACAGGGTTGACCTTTTAACGCCGTGACCGACAAAGCGACACGGCTCCCAGCTTCTGATCGAAGCTGGGAGCCGGCCGAATTTACGGGCGCGTTATTCCCTTAGCGGTCGTCCTCGTCACGCTCGCGCACCGAGGCCGGGACCGGCGGATTCACCAGGACGGCATCGCCGTCGACCGTATAACCGCGCTGACCGGGCGCGAAGCGCGGCGCGAGCAACCCGTCATCGATTTCCCGGGTCATGGCATAACGATTAAAGGCCGTTACCGGTAAGTAGAGCCGCGTATTGGATAGCCCGTCGGATGTGCCGTTGATATTCGCCTCGACGAAGGAAAGAACGCCGTCGCCATTCTGATCGACCAGTGCGACTTCGTAGGCATAGGCGTCGAAGAAACGCTGGGCTACATCAGTCACCTCAGGTTCAAACGACGCGATCCGCACCATCACATCGAAGAGGATCTCTTCGGTCAGGCGGCTGGGAATAAAGCGATTGCGAGTCTCCAAGTGCGCGGTGTTACCCGGCATCGGCCGATCGGGATCGTTCACGTTGCTCACCTCGGCGCGGTCGGGATCGCGCGGATCGTCCGGATTATCTCCGTAGATCAACGGATCGTTGCCATCGAGGATGCTGCGGAAGGGGAAAGGACCAGTGCCACTCGGGCCGGAGCCCGGGACGATCGAGGTGATGCCACCGATCGATCCGGCCTCATAGGTTCCCGGCACGCCGCCGGTGAAGAGCAGCTCATAGTGTGGGAAGATCCAGTTGGTTCCCGGATTAAACTCCCAGTAAGCATGCACGTCGCTTTGTTGCAATGCGTTGAAACTTCCCAGGCTGACGGGTATGGGCACGACGTTGGATTGGATGTCGGGAAAGACATCGTCCGGGCTGATCGGCCGGAAATCGAGCCCGTCGGTGGTCACGAAGTTACCGGTGATGGCATTGTTACCCGTGCCTCTGGCCGCATTGGCCGCCTCATCTGCCGCGGTCATCGATCCGTATTGCGCACGACCGTTGGCCCGCGGGGGCAGGACGCCCGGCACTTTGATATCGCGGATCGTCCAACCCTCGTAC
>JALYOR010000283.1 GCA_030856765.1 Verrucomicrobiota bacterium
GGGATACCTCGACAGCTTGCCGCAAAATCAGGATGGCCTCGCGCCGGATCCCTTTGCCTAACGAGCGGCCGGAGCCGGCGACCAGGTCGTCCCGCCGGCTAAAGCTGATCGTGGCTTACGACGGCACGGACTTCGCCGGTTGGCAGAGCCAGGCAAATGGCGAAACGATTCAAGACCGAATGGAAGCCGCTTTTGCCCAGGTCACCGGCCAGCAGGTGCGCGTGCATGGCGCCGGTCGAACGGACGCGGGCGTCCACGCGGCAGGTCAGTGTGCGCACGTGGATCTCCCACCTTCCAGGCTCACGCCTTCGGTGCTGGCTGATGCGCTCAATGCCTCGCTCCCGCCGACGATCCGCATCATGCGCTGCAAAGTTGTGCCGTCCACTTTCCATGCCCGCTTTGATGCGACAGGGAAGGTCTATCGCTATCGCATCGCCACCGGGCGGGTTCTCTCTCCCTTGGAACTCGGGCGCGCCTGGCATGTCGTCCGCGCGCTCGACGATGAGATGTTGCGAGCAGCAGCGGCGACATTTGTCGGCCGGCACGATTTCGCCGGCTTCGCCGCCAACCGCGGCCATCCTGTGAACTCTACCGTCCGCACCATTCGCCGCGTGCGAGTGCAACGCTCGGCTGGCATCACCGTTCTCGAGTTCGACGGCAATGGCTTCCTCTACAAAATGGTGCGGCTGATGGTCGGCGCGATAGTTCGCTGCGCCCTGGGCCAAACCACTTTGCCAGAATTGCGTTTTCGGCTCGATAAAACCGCGGACGAAAAAGCGCGCCTGGTCGCTCCGGCCGCCGGTCTTACCCTCGTTCGAGTCCGTTACTAAAAATTTGCCGTTCCCGGTTACGGCGATGGCAGAAGAATTGCTTTTGGAGGAGAGGAGATGTTGCCCGCGCCAAGCCCTGCCTCCGACAGGAATAAACTCGGGAACAAGAGAGGTTTTCTCCGCCGGAAGATCGAGTGGCTTTTCAGCCCCGAGATGTTTCACCTCAAGCTTCTTTTAGGCACCACTGTCGGGGTCCTGGTCATTCTCGTGCTCGGAATCACCTGCGTGGTGGTGACGATGCGAGGCCAGCACCTCGACCAGCTGCGCGCTCACACGATTGACGTGATGAGATTGAGCAGCGTGGTGGAAAACGATATCGCCGCGCTGGAGAATGCCTATCGGGGGCATCTGCTGACCCGGAATGGGGCTTTCATGGAAAATTCGATACGCCTCCAGAATCTCTTCCTTGAACACACCGAAGAACTGACGAGCATGCTGGCGGACAATTCGCAGCAGAGAAAGCGCGTCTTCAAGGCGCGTGAAAACGTGCAGAGCTGGTTGAAGACAAGCACCCTACGAATGTTGCAAGCCACGCGTAACTCGCCCAAGCCCTCCCTGGATGCGCCTGCTCTGGCCGAGGCGCGGGAGGCGCTCCGGACGATCCAGCGCGAAGAGGAGATTTTCCTAAACCAGCGCGTGCGCGACCAGGAATGGGCCATTCAATCCACCCAAGTCCTCAATTTCGTTCCAAAGATGGAGCGGGCCGCCTCCGAGATGGAGAAAGAAGAACGCGGCTATCTCCTCAGCGGCGACCCCAAATTCATCGACGCTTACAAGAATGCCACCGGCGATTTTTACACTTACCACGGCTACCTCTCGGTCCTCGTGGCCAACCAGCCGGCGGAAGTCGCTCAGCTCGCCCGCATCCGCGAGAGTCTCGAAGCCTGGATTACGCAATGCGCGGTTCCGTATATCGAGGCGAAGCGGCAAGGCCAGATCCTCTCTGATCCGGGTCTGGCAGCGCGAAGCGAATTGCTGATGGGCGAGGTCCGCGGTTTCGTGAGCCAGTTTGAGAAGACGCAGATGGAGATCTACCGCGTCCGATCGGCCGCCGCGGGCCGCGAACGGATCCTCACCGCCACCGCCATCGATCTCTTCTGCGCGCTGGCCGCCGCCCTCATGATCGTCTCCAGCAGTTACAGCTTCGTCCTTTGCCGTCGCCAACTGCGCAAGCTGGAAAGCGCCGACCACCGCATCCGCGCGGTGATCGAGAACATCCTCGACGGCATGATCACGCTCGACGAAAAGGGCGCCATCTACTCCATGAACCCGGCCGCCAAGCGGATGTTTGGCTACAAGGAGAGCGAATACTTCGGCGATGACTTTACCCGTGTGGTGCCGCGCTACTTTGCCCGCGAAGGCAATGGCACGCTGGTGAATTGCGATTGGGCCCTGCTCGCCCAACGCACCGGCGGCACCTTCCTCGCCCTCGGCCGCACCCGTGCCCGCCACGAGTTCCCAGTCGAGATCTCGCTCAGCCAGATGGTGATCGAAAAGGCGATGTATTACATCGCGATGATCCGCGATATCACCGAGCAAAAGCGGTTCGAAGAAGACCTGGCCGCGGAGAAGAAGAGCCTCGCCGTTACTCTCGCCTCGATCGGCGACGGCGTCCTCACGACCGATCTGAATGGCCGCATCGTCATCTGCAATGCCGCGGGCGAAGCGATGACCGGCTTCTCGGCCAGCGAAGCCGTCGGCCAGCCGCTCAAGAACGTCTTCAGGATCACCGCCGACCCGCGAGGCCGCACCAATCGGCCGCACCCGGCGGGTTTCCGCAACGAAGCCGAGACCATCCTCTACACCACGCCGGAACGCTCGACCCTTACGGCCCGCGACGGCACCGAGCACATCGTCGAGCAGGTCACCTCCCCCATTCGCGATGGCAAAAATGAACTGTGCGGCGTCGTGGTTGTCTTCCGCGACATCACCGCGCGGCAGCGCGACGAGGCCGAGCGGCGCAAGGCCGAGGCCCTTGAGCAACTCGGCCTGCTCGCCGGTGGTATCGCGCACGACTTTAACAACCTTCTCACCGCCATCATCGGCAACATCTCGCTTGCCCAACTTGTCCTGCCGCCGAGCGACGACATGATCGAACGGCTCAACGATGCCAAGAACGCCTCCCTCCGCGCGCGCGACCTCGCCCAGCAGCTCCTGACTTTTGCCCGCGGCGGCGCGCCGATCAAGCAGGCCGCCTCTATCGCCGACCTCATCGAAGAGACGGTCAGCTTCTCGCTTCGCGGCTCCCACAGCCGCAGCCGGGTCGAGATGGCGCCGGATCTCTGGACGGCGGAATTCGATTCCGGCCAGATCAGCCAGGTGATCGCCAACCTGGTCGTCAATGCCGATCAGGCCATGCCCGACGGCGGCACCGTGATGGTGAGTTGCGATAACTTCACCTGCATCTCCGAGACCCCGGCGGCCGTTCCCGATCTGGCTGCCGGCGATTACATTCGCGTCCGCGTGCACGATGAAGGCGTTGGGATACCCGAAGAATACCTAAAGCAGATTTTCGATCCCTACTTCACCACCAAACCCAAGGGTAATGGCCTCGGCCTTGCCACCACCTATTCCATTGTGAAGAACCACCACGGCCTCATCATCGTCGACTCCGAACAACATTGCGGATCCACCTTCACTGTCTACCTGCCCGCCGCCCCCGACCAGGTGCCAGCTGCACCCGCCGAGCCTGCTTCCGTCGCCAGTAACGAATCGCTCGAGGGTTCCGGCCGCGTCCTCATCGTCGACGACGAAGAAGCCATTCGCGCGTTGGTTGCATTCACCCTCCAACGCCTCGGTTATGAGAGCGCCGGAGCGGAAACCGCCTTGGAGGGAATCGAACTTTATCGCGAATCGCTCGAGAACGGCCGGCGCTTCGACTTGGTCATCCTCGACCTCACCCTGCCTGGCGGTATGGGTGGCAAAGATGCGCTCAAAAAATTGATCGAGATCGATCCGACGGTAAACGCCGTCGTCTCGAGCGGGTATGCGATGGATGCCACCATGAGCCGCTACGAAGATTTCGGATTCCGCGGAGTCATTGCGAAGCCCTACGAAGCCGCTGAGCTCGGGCGCAAAGTCCGCGAAGTCATCGCCTCAGCCCAGGTCCAGGAGCCAGCCGATCTTGTTGGCGTCTAAATAAGAGACGCGGACGAGACCGCGCCCGTCCCCCGGGGCTTCGAACCGCGCCGCGTCTACACTTGCGCAGCGAGGCCGCTCCCCTAGCTTGTCGGTGGGATGAACGACACCGCCGACACCCGCAGCACGACGAAAACGCTCCCTGCCGCCTACGATTCTAAAATCGAGGGCAACGTCATCTTTACCCAGCTCGACGCGGCGATGAATTGGATGCGCAAGAACTCCCTCTGGCCGATGCCGATGGGCCTCGCCTGCTGCGCAATCGAACTCATGGCCACCGCCTCGGCCCGGTTCGACATGGCTCGCTTCGGCGCCGAGGTCATGCGTTTCTCGCCCCGCCAGTGCGACGTCATGATCGTTGCCGGCACTGTCACCTACAAAATGGCCCTCGCCGTCAAGCGCATCTACGACCAGATGCCCGAACCGAAGTGGGTCATCGCGATGGGCGCCTGCGCATCCAGCGGCGGCATGTATCGCTCCTATGCAGTCCTGCAAGGCATCGACCAGCTCCTTCCGGTCGACGTCTACATTTCCGGCTGCCCGCCTCGCCCCGAAGCTCTCATCGCCGGCCTGATGAAGTTACAAGACAAGATCAGCAGCGAACGTTCCTTCACCTCCCAAAAACGCGGCCTCCTGGAAAAGCTCGAGACCCTCGTCTAACTCCCGTCTTTCTCCTTTCTCCTTTACACTTTCTACTTCTCTTCATGACCGGCCCCGAACTCCTAAATTCGTTAGGTTCACTTTTAGGCGCCAAGATCAAGGAGCGGATCGAGTTTCGCGGCGAGACTACTTTCATCATCAAGCGGGCCGACCTAAAGGAAGTGGCGAAGTTCTGTAAAGAAGAACTCTCCTTCGATTACCTGATCGATATCTCGAGCGTCGATCACTTTGGGAGCGAGCCGCGCTTTGAGATCGTCTACGAGCTTTACTCGCTTATTATGGGCGTGCACGTGCGGCTGAAAGTGCAGGTGAGCGAAGACGACTCGTCCGTCGACACTGTCTCCGATATCTGGCCGACCGCCAACTGGCACGAGCGCGAGATCTGGGACATGATGGGCCTGCGCTTCAACAACCACCCTGACCTGCGACGCATCCTGATGTGGGAGGGCTATCCCTTCTTCCCGTTGCGCAAGGAATTCCCACTGGAAGGTAAACCGAGCGACATGCCCGACGTCGCCTTCACCTCGGCCGCGCCGATGGAAGGCGGCCCCTTCGTCACGCAGCCCAGCTCCGCCACCACGAAGGACCGCGAGCCCCGCTCCCGTCAGCCGATCCTGTAGCCGCCGGCCGGCTTTTTCTGTAGCGGCAGTCTATGACTCGCCGAGCCGCGTCTATAGCAAGCCAAGCGTCCGGCGCTTGTAGAGCGTCGCGACAGAAGCGCCGCGGCAAAGAGTCAGCTCGCGCCGCCTACCGAGGTTAAGCAATGCGGGGCTCGTTCCCCAAGGACATCGCGGGATTATTTACGACGCCGCGCCACTGAAAGGCTCGCTCTCCCCGTTCTCGCGGGCGCCAGAACAATCTGACGTTCACGGTTCGTGCGCAAACATTTGAGGGCACCGCCCTATCGGGTGGCTCGTTCCCCTCTTTGTCATCCCGAGTCGCGCAGACGGCGAGGGACCTCGCAGTGGCAAGACCCGCGTTCGCGTTGGAGAAAGCGCCTATTGGCAAGAGCGGGATCCTCCGCCGCGCTCTGCCGGCTCAGGATGACAAACGGAGTGGCGGCGACGGCGCGCTGCCCTCCATGGGTCGGCGGATCGCCCACTTTACTTGTTCGAAATGACGACTGTGGCGCTGGCTTTTTGTCCGATCAGGAAACTGGAGTCGGGATCCAGGGTCAAGATGACGGTGGCGGAGTCTTGCTGGAGCATCTGACCCGTCGGTATCACTGGGACTGGGGCGAAGCGCGAGCCGGCCGGGATGGTGACACTGCCCGATAAGGCGCGGTAATCGGTGCCAGGACGCGCCGTGCCGCCGATGGTGTATTGGACGACTTGCGGCTGATCGAGGCACCCGTTGCGCCCAACCTGGAAACGACCGGTGCTGAGTTCGGCTTCGGAGGCGGTAGGATCAATCGCTTCCACCTGCACGGTGGCAATGTTGAACAGGATGGTGGCGAAAGGGATGTGGAAGTTGGAAATGGCGAGGTCAGGTCTTCCGTCGCTATTGAAGTCGGCCGTCACGATGCCGAATGGATACGGGTGCCCGGGCAGGCGGGTCTTGCGCGGAGGGGCGAAGCTGCCGGTGCCGTCGCCTAAGGCGACCACCACGCTAGGCACAAAGTAGGAAGTGGAGGCCAGGTCGAGGTTGCCGTCGCCGTCGAAATCTGCCGCCGCCAATCCCTGCGCGTCGGGCGCGAGGATCCCGGCCGACTCGGTAAAGGTGCCGTCGCCGTGGCCGAGAAAGACGGCGATGTGGTTATTCGGGAAAACGTTATAGACGCCGACCGCAAGATCCAGGTTCTGGTCGTGATTGAAATCGCCCGCAATAATGCGGCTGGCGTTGCCGCCGAGTGGGTAGGAATTGATCGTGCTGAAGCTGCCAGTACCGTCGCCGCGCAGAATGAGGACTTCTTCCGAGGTGTAGGTGGAGATGGCGAGGTCGAGCTTGCCGTCGTTGTCGTAGTCGCCGATCGCGATGCCATAGGGGAGGTCCCCGGCCGGGAAATGGAGGAGCGAATCGAAGCCGCCGGTGCCGTTACCGAGCAGAACGGTGACGTTGTCGCTGTCGCGATTGACCACCGCGACATCGGTGTTGCCGTCGCCATTGAAATCACCAGTACCGACGGCATTGGGCCCCTCGCCCACAGTGTAGTACACCGGCGCCTCGAAGCCGCCGGTGCCGTTGTTCAACAAAACGGCAATGCTTCTAAGATCAACCACCACGAGGTCGGTGCGCCCGTCGTTATCGAGATCGCCGACCGCCATGCCGCGCGGGACCAATCCGGCGTTGTAGGTGGTGGCGAGGCCGAAATTACCCGCCCCGTCGCCCAGGAAGAGGACGACCTGCGACTCGTTAGTCACGGCAAGATCGGCCTTCCCGTCGTTGTTGAAATCGGCAGTGAGGAGATTGAGCGAAGGCCCGCCCACCGGGAGTTGGGCGGTGACGGCGAACGGAACATCGTCGCACGCGCGAGTCATCGGGACCGCGAGGGCGACGAGCATGAAGAAACTGAACAGACCGACAATAATGGGGCGATGTGGAGCATGCATGGCTTTGTTGCGACGTACATTGATGAACCGGATCGAAAGGGAAC
>JALYOR010000056.1 GCA_030856765.1 Verrucomicrobiota bacterium
CAACTGGTCTATTGAGAGGTGAATAGGAATTCCATTTTGAAAGTGAACCTATGAACAAACAAGTATCGGAAGCAGTCGCTAAAGTTCCACAGGTAACTCTTGTCTTCTGGATCATAAAGATCCTCGCCACCACCCTGGGCGAGACCGGCGGCGATGCCGTCACTATGTCGTGGCTCGGCGAGACGACCTCGAGCGGTAATGGCGCTGGTTATCTCATCGGCACGGCCATCTTCGGTGTCATTTTCATTGCCGCCGTTCTCGTGCAGATCATGGCGAAAAAGTTTCACCCCTTCCTTTACTGGTTAACCATCGTCGCGACGACGACGGTCGGGACGACGCTGGCCGATTACTGCACCCGATCACTTGGCATCGGCTACACCGGTGGCTCGACCATCCTGCTGATTCTTGTGATCGCGTCGCTACTAACCTGGCGTTGGTCGACCGGGAGCATCTCGGTCGAGACCGTGAGCACCCCGAAGGTGGAGATGTTTTACTGGGTTACGATCATGTTTTCGCAAACGCTCGGCACGGCGCTCGGCGATTGGGTCGTGGACACGAATCAAATGGGCTATCTCGGCGCAGCCGCCATTTTCGGCGGGCTTCTCGTGGTGACCGCGCTGCTCTATTATTTCACGAGTTTGTCGCACGCAGTTTTATTTTGGGCGGCTTTCATTCTGACTCGCCCGCTCGGTGCGGTGTTGGGTGACTTTCTCGACAAACCGCATGGGCAAGGCGGACTGGCGCTGAGCCGTTACAGCGCATCACTCGCGCTCCTGGTTGTGATCGTCGCCTTAATCCTGATCATTCCGCAAAAGCCGGCGACGGATGCGCATTGATCGGTGACCAAGAGGGGTCGCTTCGGTCCACGGGCCTTCGTGCTCCCGCTTTCCGAAGCCGTCCTCCGCTTTGAAGGAGAGATTCGACTCAGCTTTTTCTTTCCCACAACTCAGCCAGGCAGGCGCAGGCGGTTACGGCTGACTCCATGTCCTGCACCGCCACCCATTCGACCGGCCCGTGCGCATTGTGCTCGCCGCAGAACAGGTTCGGAGTTGGCAGGCCCAGCTCCGTTAGGCGTGAGCCATCGGTGCCGCCACGGACGACGTGGTCATAGGGTTTGAGTCCCGCCGCCGCGAACGCTTCTCGAGCCAGCTCAACCGGGCGCATGTCCTTCCGCAACCAGTAAGCCATGTTGCGATATTGTTTGCGGATCTTGCAGCGGATGCGCGCTCGCGGCTCGGTGGCTTGTAACCCTCGGCAAAGGCCTCGGAGAATGTCGCGCTTCTCCGCCAGCCCCTTCAGTTCGAAATCGCGCAGGATGAATTTCACAATCGCCCGCTCCGTCCGGCCCTCGACATGGATCGGGTGAATGAATCCGTCCCTCCCGTCCGTTGTCTCCGGCGCGCAGCGTTCGCGCGGCAGTGCTGCGAGGAGCTTGCCCGCCAGATAGGCGGCGTTCACCATGCCTTTGGCCTTCGCCTCCATCGTATGAGTGGTGATGCCATCGATGATGACCTCGGCCGCATCGCCGGAAAAAGTTTCCCAGCAAATTTCCCCCAATGCACCGCCGTCCAGGGTGTAAGCAACGTCCGCTCCGAGCGTTCGCAGATCGAGTTTGTCCACGCCCCGGCCGATCTCCTCATCGGGAGTGAAGCAGACTCGAATCAGCCCGTGCTTCCGCTTTCTCTCCTGGAGCAATCGCTCGACCAGAGTCATGACCACTGCCACGCCCGACTTATCGTCGGAACCTAGCAACGTGGTGCCGCTGGCGGTCACAATGTCTTTGCCGAGGGCCGTTCGAAGCTCGGGTGAGGTCGCTGGATCCAGAGTCAGGCCCGGTTTGTCCGGGAACTTGATTACCCTGCCGTCGTACTTGCGATGAACGATGGGTTTCACATCGTTGCCGGAGCAGTCCGGCGCCGTATCCACGTGGGCGAGAAAGGCCACGGTCGGCACGTGGGCTTTTCGCGTGTTGGCGGGTATGCTGGCGACGACGTAACCGTGCTTTGTCATCTGCACGTCGGCCGCTCCCAATTCGCTCAGCTCCTGCTTCAGCATCTCCAGCAGCACCAATTGCCCCGGCGTGCTCGGAAACGCCGTGCTGTTTTCGTCCGCCTGCGTATTCACCCGGACGTAGCGCAGGAACCGTGAGAGTAGTTTGTCGTTCACGCCGGACTCTCCTCGCATCTAAAAGTGCGCGCCGACGTATTCCCCCATCTGGTGATGCCAGTAGGGCCATTCGTGACCGCCCTCCGGGCCCCAGTCGTCCAAGTGATGCGCAATACCGCGGTTTCTTAGCACTTCGGAGAAGCGGTAGGTGGGACCGGGCACTTCCCATGGGCCGCAGCCGGTCGCTAAGTGGATGTCGCAGCTCCCGTATTGATGGAGAAACCAAGGATCGTTCTGGTTCGCCATGTAGTCGACCGGGTTATTGAAGTAGAAGTTGTCGTCATACATCCCGTCCATGGAATCGCGCATATCGTAGACGCCGGAGAGCGCGTAGCAGCGTTTTACTCGGTCGGGATGCTTGAAGAGCATGTTGGCCGCGTGAAAGGCCCCGAGCGATGCGCCGTAAGTGGTGATCGGGATGTACCCGGTCTGACACTGCGAGTCGATGAACGGGAAGACTTCGCTCGCTACGTAGTCGGCGTATTGCGCCTGCATCCAGCTCCGATGGAAGGGATGCGCGCTCTTGTTTTGGAAGGAATCGCTCTGGACACCGTTGATCGAGAAGACGCGGATCCGGCCCTGTTCGATGTAGGGGCTGAGGGCGCCGATCATGCCCTGGCCTTCCTGCTCCCATTCGTCGCCGCCGCTGGTCGGAAAGGCGAGGATGGGTAAACCATAATGGCCGTAAACGGCGACGCCCATGTCGCGATTGAGACGGTGAGAATACCAGTGCTGATAGTCACGATGCATAGGGGGCGAGAATAGCGGGCTGAGAAATGCTGAAAAGCTGAAATTCCGAAAACTGAAAACTGTGTGGCGCCCGCTCAGCGACTCCGGAGGTTTCGCGAGCGGCGGACCGCGCGCGATCGCCGGGCGTGGTGCAAGGCAACGGAAGCGAAGCGCAGCTACGGCTGTGTGAGAACCTGGAAGCCAACGGGATAACGTGCGTGCGGGAAACCTTGATAAGTCTTAAGTGTGCCGTTCTTGAGCGATTTCGCTGAGAGGGCATCTAAAAAGGTGGCAGACAAGGCATCTTGCCTGTCTCGGCCTACGGGCTTCAACCGGTCACTTGGGGATTCGGCTCGGTGGTTCCGCTTCCGCTGTTGTCACATTGCGAGGAGTGCCGCACCTTGGACTCAATGAATCCTCGGCTTTTCTCTCTTCTTCTTCTTTGGTTCGTGCTGGTCTATCCTGCCGCCAGCTTCCTCCACGCCGCTCCGACCCAGCCGGGCACCTACCAGAAATGGAACGGGGAGATCGATGAGGTAATCGTGCGAGTCCCGTTTCGAGCGGATGATTTCCGGGATATCCTGGTCGAGCCTTTCGATCTCACGCGGGTGGCGGTGCCCGAGCGGCAGGGTGAATCCGGTAAGGCGGTGGCGGCTGGTCTGCCCGCGCTCAAACCGGCGTTCATGGAGGAGTTGCAAAGTAATCTGCGCCGACGCACGCCGGCCTCGGGAGCGCCCGCAAGGGCGTTAGTCGTACGGATACACGTCGTGAAAGCGGATCCGGGCACCCGCTTTCCAGCCTTCGGGGATTTGCAGGCCAATTCCGCCAAGCTGGCCGTGAGAGGCGAGTTGGTGGACCGCACCACGAATCGCACTTTGCTTCTGTTCAAACAGGAACGGTGGTCCGGCGTCGTGACGATCGGCAAAAACTCGAATCAACTGCTCGCGGACGCGGCGCGCCTGATCGGTCACGACGTGGCGGAGCTGATCAGCGCTTTCTAATCGAGATCGGAAAGATTCGGCCGCGCTGAGGGGCTAACGAGAGTGGCGAACGCCGCCCCGAGGTAGATGCGGCTGGTAAAAGGCTCGAAGGATTGCTTGGCAGATCAGCGATTCTTTGCTGAGATGTCGACGTTTGAGCGGTTTTGAACGCAAACGGGAGAAGCACTTTATGATCAAGAAATTCATCTCATTCATGGTGGCGGCGACGGTGTGTGGTGCGGTGTCGGTCGTGGCGCAGCAGAGCGCGGCCGATTCGCCTGCGGGAACGCTTAAGCTGGAGAAGAAGACTTATCCGTTGAAGCACGTGCTCGCCTACGAGA
>JALYOR010000310.1 GCA_030856765.1 Verrucomicrobiota bacterium
GTCAAGGTCAGGTCGTTGCCGTCCCCACCGTCATAGCTGGCTTGATAATTATTCGCGCCGACCGTGGTCGTGGAACCGTCGCCCAGGTTTGCAAAGGTCCCGGCTATCGGCGTGGCCGAGGTGTTGCTGATCACGATAAACACCGTCCCGGTCGGAATCGACCCGTTACCCAGATCGGTTAGCGCAAAGCGGCTGCCGGGCGCGATGCTCACGCCGTTGGCGACCGTCTCGTCAGCAGCGACCGCAGTGCTGTTGACCTCCTCGGAACAGAGTCCGTCCGCGTTAAATGCCAGGCTGCTCGAAGTCGCGAATGTGCCGATCTGACCAGCGGCCGCCCCGGCGGCCAAAGTAGCGCCGGCGCCATTGCCAACTCCGATGGTGACCGAACCTGCGGAGGCCCCATTCCCGCCGAACGTGCCCGCATTCACCGCGACGGGACCGGAGCCCGTTCCTGAGCCCGTCGGATTATTCACAAAAAGCGTGCCCGAGCTGACGGTCGTGCCGCCTGTGTAAGTATTGTCGTTCGTCAGAGTCAGATCGCCGGCGCCTGATTTGATGAGCGATCCACCCGTCCCGTCCTTGATTCCTCCCATGTCCGAGATCACTCCGTCGAAAGTCGTACTGAGGTCGTTGGCCCCTACGTTCAGGCTACTGCTCCCGAGAAAGATCAGGCCGTCGCCTTCGATCGATCCGACGCTATCGTTGCTCGGATCAGGACGGCTCACATCCAGATTCCCATTTCCGAAGATTTCAATCCTGGCCAGGTCGCCACTGGAAAATTTTCGGAAGACAATTTTTGCTCCAGAACCGGGTCCGGCCCCGCCATTGGCGATGAGGGTTGCAGAATTTGCGTCCGACCTGCTGAAAGAGACCTGTGCGCCTCGAGCGCCGAACACTTGCCCACCATGGCTGATGATCGTGCTTGCGCCGGCGCCGGACCTGACAAAGGAGGTGGTTGCGCCAGCTTCGCCAAAGCTGGTGCCGCCATCGTTGGTGATGGTGGCGGTGCCAGCGTCGGATTCGCGAAAGCTGAGGCTACTATGGTTGATGATCGTTGAATCCCCGGCCGTGTTTGGCCTTCCCCCGGAGTTGTGCGGGGTGCCGGAAAACCTCATGGTTCCATTATTCACGTAAGTCGCACTACCGGCGCTGCTGCCGGTATAAAAGGTAACGGAACTGCTGTTATAAGTTATCAATTCGTTGCCGCCAATCGCCCCCTTGTCGAAACGGAAGGTGCCATTGAAGGTCTGCATCTCACTGGAGTTGTTCGTAACTCCGCCACCGTTAAAGGTGATCTGGCCATCAATTGTAAACTCGCTCGCGTCGGGATTGAAGGTGATCGCGTGAACGAGCGAAAATGGAGTGGTCACATCGGTGATGGTGGAAAAATCGAATGTCGCCTGGGCGTTGTCCGAGTTCGGAACGCCCACCGGGCTCCAGTTCTCAGCCAGATTCCAGTCACCGTTGGTCGGCTCCGGCCGCCATTTGCTCTCCGGGTGAGGAGCGGCCAAAGCGGTGTTGGCCAGAAAGGAACCAACGACGGTCGCGACAAGAAGCGCGCTACCAAACGACGACAAAGCTAAGGAGTGAATTCTTTTCATAGTGATTGCGGTGGGTTTTCTGCGTGGTTGTGGCTAATCGATCAAAGGAGAAGTGAAAAACGACCTGGCTCTACTTTCGACGCGCGAGCCCGCAGAGCAGCGAACATTGCAGGGATGTCTTCGGTATTTTGGGAAGGCGCGCATCCTCGGGAGATCTCGCTATTGGAGCCGATTGCGCAACATCGAGTCAAGCTTTTTCCCGACAATGGCGTTGCAACTGGCGAGGTTTGCGCCCGCCAGAGGGAACCATTAGCGTGCTTTCAATGTTTTTCGGGCGTCAGATCCGCCAATTTTTCGGTAGTCTCCTGGCGGTTGCGTTCTACTGCCTGAGCCTTTCCGTCGCAACAGCTCGCCGCGCTGAGGTGGCACATCCGACGGCGACTCCGCGGGTGGCCGCCGGCAAACCGATGCGGCAGGACGATTCGCTGGTGCTTCATCCCCCGAAGGATCTCGCCCTCCAGCCCGAAGGCGAACGCAAGGCCCGTGCCTTGCTGGATTACGTCAAGGCGCTCGATCTCCAAGACGCTGGCGAAGGCGAGAAAGCGTTGGAGGCTTTTGAGCGGGTCCTGAATGTTGATCCCGGCGAGATCGACCTGGCCACGCGGGTGGCTTTTCTCCTTACCCAACAGGGCGACTACCCGCGCGCCATCGACATCCTAAAGGACGCGGTCAAAGCCCAGCCCAAGGAGCCCGGCCCGTATCTCCAGCTGGCCTACATTTACGCCAAGTATCTCAAGAAAATGGATCCCGCGATTGGTTATGCGCAGCAGGCGATCAAGTTCGCGCCTAACGACATTGATGGATACCAGCGCCTGGCGGAGGTGCAATTGGCCGCGCGCCAGCCGAAGGAGGCGCTCCGCACTCTCGACCGGGCGACGAGGGTTGAGACGAATGATCCCTCCTACTGGGTGCAATTGGGCAAGCTCTATCTCGCGCTCGTCGCCCAGCCGGACAAGAATCCGAAGCCGATGGATCTGGAGAAGGTCAACGCGGTCTTTCGCAAGGCGCTCACGCTCGCCCCCGGCGACGCCTCGGTGGTGAAGGACGCAGCCGATTACTTTGCCGCTTCCCAACAGGTCGCGGAAGCGATTCCACTCTACCTGCGCGTGCTCGAGCTTCAGCCTAACGACTCCAACGCGCGCGAAAAACTGGCCACCGGTTTCATGCTGACCAATCAGCGCGGGAAGGCGATCGAGATGCTGCAGGAGATCATCCAGGCGCATCCGGAGAACTATCAAACCTACGAACTGCTTGCGCGCGTGCTGGAGGAAGACGCCAAGGCTCTCCTGGAAGAGAAAAAGCCCGACCAGGCCAAAGCCGAGTTTGCCAAGGCGGCGGCGAACTACGAGCAGAGCTTGCTCATTAATCCGGCGCAACCGGACAGCTATCTCCACCTCGGCGAGCTGCTCCTGGGGCGCGTGCGGGACAACGACCGGGCCGTCCGCGT
>JALYOR010000346.1 GCA_030856765.1 Verrucomicrobiota bacterium
GTGAGGCGAGGGTGACGTCTTTGCAACCGCGAGATCCCTCCCCGCGCTGCGCCGGCTCGGGATGACAAACAAGGAGGCGGGCGCGCCTCTCGCCCGGAAAGCTTGCGGGGCTGTCGTCCCCAGCGCAAAAAAAGAACGGCCGCGTCGCCGGATCAATTTCCGCTGGGGACAGCGGACTCTACAACCGCATCCCCGTATCCCGCATCCCGCATCGTGCATCCCTGACCCTGTTGGGATTTTCGTTCGGACCGCTTCGTGCTCTTCGTGTCCTTCGTGGTAATTCCTCGGTCGGCTGAACGTTTTCGCACTTTGGCCATCTAACGCTCGATTGAAGTTTACACCCGCCCTCTTCTGTTTGACCTTCCCGCTCTTTTCCTGATGCATCGCTTTCGTTTTATTCTCTGCGCGCTCGCGCTTCTCGTTATCGCCGAGGCTGAGGCTCAGCCGAACAGCCAGATTCAGGGCAGCCTCGTCCGCATTACCTCGACCGAGGTGGAACCGGACTATCGCGCCCCGTGGAACTCCGGCTCCATCGGGCGCGGCGTGGGAGCGGGATTTGTCGTCGATGGGCAGCGCATCCTGACCAACGCCCACGTGGTCAGCAACAGTCGCTACCTCACGGTCGAGCGCGAGGGCGACCCGAATAAGTATCCCGCCAGCGTGCTTTTCGTGGCGCATGATTGCGATCTCGCGCTGTTGCAAGTGGCCGCCCCGAATTTCTGGAAGAACATGAAGCCGCTTGGGTTCGGCGGCATTCCTGCGCTCGAATCAATGGTCTCGGCCTACGGTTACCCGATCGGCGGAGAACGCATGTCGGTCACCACCGGCATCGTTTCGCGGATCGACTTCAACCTTTACACCCACTCGGCGATCGATCAGCACCTCGCCATTCAGATCAGCGCGCAGATCAACCCCGGCAACAGCGGCGGACCGGTGATGCAAAGCGGCAAGGTGGTCGGCGTGGCTTTCCAGGGCTACAGCGGGGATATCGCGCAGGGTGTCGCTTACATGATCCCGACGCCGGTCATTCGACGCTTCCTCAAGGACATCGAGGACGGGCGTTACGATCGCTATGTCGATCTCGGGATCACTTACACGAAGTTACAAAACCCGGCTCAGCGTCATTTCCTCGGGCTCAAGGATGACGATCGCGGAGTGCTCGTCGGGACGGTGATCGATGCCGGCCCGAGCGGGAAACTCCTGCAGAAGGGCGACGTGCTGGTGGCGATCGATGGCCATCCGATCGCGAGCGATGCTTTCGTCGAATACGAAGGCGAGCGGGTGCAGATGCCCGAAGTGGTCGAGCGAAAGTTCAAGGGCGACACGGTCAAGCTCGATCTCCTGCGCAATAAACAGCCGATGAGCGTCGACATCACGCTGGGGTCGGTCTGGCCGTTTTTCATGCAAAGCCATAGCTACGACGTGCGCCCGCGCTATGTGGTTTACGGCGGCCTGCTCTTTCAGCCGATGTCGCTCGATCTGCTCGAGGCTTACCGCATCAACGAGCTGCGGGTCCGGCATTTTTTCAATTTCTTCGTCACCGAACAGCTCTACCGGGACCATCCCGAGGTCGTTATCCTAACGAACGTTCTGCCGGACCCGATCAACACCTACCTGATGCCGTTTCGCTCCAGCATCGTGGATGAGATCAACGGCAAAAAGATCGGGACCCTGCAGGATTTGGCCCGCGCCTTCGAGCAGCCGGCTGATCGTTTCGTGATCAAGATGATCGGCGACGGTCCACCGCTCGTCCTCGATCCCAAGGAAGTGGAGAGCGCACGCGAACGAATCAAGACGCGCTACAACGTCCTGGAGGAACAGAATCTCGACGAGCAGCCGCCCGCCAAGCCCGCCGTCGCCGCCCAGACCACTCACTGATATGCGCACACCTGTTTTCATTCTGCTCGCGTTGGTCGCTGCGCTTCCCTTGGCGGAAGCGAAGAAGGCGCCGGTCGCGGTCAAGAAACTCCCCACCACCGCCAAGAGCGCGGTCGAGGCGAAAGAGGTCTCGCTCGTGAGGGTGAACGTCACCGGGCAGCCCTACGATTACTTTCGACCATGGCAAAAGAAGGCTCCTTTTTCCAAACGCGCGCTCGGGGCGGTTCTGCCTAACGACCGGGTGCTGGTCACGGCCGACCTGGTCGCGAACCAGAATTACGTCGAGCTGGAGCGGGCCGAATCGGGTGAGAAAACCGCCGCCAGCGTGGTGGTGATCGATTACGAAGCGAACCTGGCGTTAATCGAGCCTAACGACAAAAAATTCCTCCACGGCCTCAAGCCGCTCGAACTCGCGCTCGACACGGTGGTGGGCGATCGACTCGCCGCGTGGCAACTCGAGTCGACCGGCGCGCTGGTCGTGACCGAAGGCATCGTGACCACGATCGGGGTGACCCGCTACCCGGCCGACGTAGGCGACTACCTCACCTACCGGCTCAGCATCCCGATGCAGTATCGCGACAACAGCTACACCGTGCCGCTGGTCAAGAATAACAAGCTCGCGGCTCTCCTCCTCCGCTACGAGCCGCGCTCGCAGGTGCTCGACGCCATCCCCGCCCCACTCATCGCTCATTTCCTGAAAGACGCGGCGGGCGAGGAATACCGGGGCTTCCCTTCGTTAGGTATCAACGTTTTCCCGACCCGCGATCCGCAGTTGCGCGCCTACGCCGGCGAGACGGGGAAGACCGGCGGCGTCTACGTGACCAGTGTGGAACCGGGCTCTTCCGCGGCCAAGGCCGGGTTGCAGCCGGGGGATATCATCACCGCGGTCGGCGATCACGACGTGGATCAGAACGGCAACTACGTCGACCCGCTCTACGGCAAGCTCGAGTTCAGCAATCTCCTCACCGTCAAAGCCTATGTCGGCGATTCCGTCGCGCTCCACCTGCAACGCAGCGGCAAGCCGCTCACCTTGAACATCAAGCTCGAGCACCGGGCGGAAGAGGATTACGTCGTCCCGCCCTATAACATCGACGATCCCCCTTTCTACTACGTGCTGGGCGGGCTCATCTTCCAGGAATTGACCCGGCAGTATTTGAAAGAATGGGGCAACAATTGGCAAAAGGACGCGCCCCAGGATTTCGTTTATCTCGACAAGTTCCAGTCGGAACTGTTCCCCGATGGGAAACAAAAGGTCGTCATTCTCAGCCAGGTGCTGCCGGCCAATAGCACGATCGGTTACGACGACTTCAGCTATCTCGTGGTCAAGAAAGTGAACGGGAAAGAGATCCACGCGCTGGGCGATCTGGCCGAGGCGGTGAAGACCCCGGTTAATGGATTCCATGTCATCGAGACCGTCGATGACCCGAAGCAGCTCGAACTGGATGCCGCGCAAGTGGCCGAAGAAGCCGCTGCCCTGCAGAAAAACTACGGCCTGCCCGCGCTGCAACGCCTGGAGTGAGTTTCGCCGTTCGCCCGCCCTTCGGGGCGATTTTCGATTGGGACGGAGTCATCATCGATTCCGCCAGGTTGCACGAGCAAAGCTGGAAACGCCTCGCCGCCGAGCTGGGTAAATCGATTGGGCCCCGGAGTTTCATCCAGGGATTTGGGATGAAGAGCGCGCGCATTATCCAGGAGATTCATCGCTGGGCCGACGAACCAGCGGAAGTGGCCCGCCTCACCGATCGCAAAGAAGCGCTCTACCGCGAGATCGTGACCGAGGAAGAAATCGCGCCGCTCCCGGGCGTATCGGAATGGCTGCAGCGCCTCCGCGAAGCGGGTGTGCCCTGTGCGGTGGCGTCGTCGACGCACCGGCTAAACATCGAGGTCGTGCTCGATCGCCTCGGGTTGAAGGAGGCGTTCGCCGCCATCGTCTCGGCCGAAGATGTCTCTCGCGGCAAACCGCATCCGGAGGTTTTTGAAAAAGCGGCGGCCAAGCTGGACGTCGCCGCAACCGGCTGCGTCGTCTTCGAAGATGCCCACGTTGGGATTGAGGCAGCGCACGCTGCCGGGATGAAGGTGATCGCCGTAACCACCACTCACCCCGCGCCGGAACTTTCCGCTGCTCATCTTGTCGTTGGGCGTCTGGACGAGCTGACGCTCGAAAGGGTTCGGGCGCTTCTTCCCGCCTTGTCATCCTGAGCCGGCGCAGCGCGACGAAGGACCCCGCAGTTGCAAGAGAACGCACCCCTCGCCTGCGAAGACGCAGTTTTCATTTGAGAGGTCCCTCGCCGTCTTCGCGGCTCGGGATGACAAGTGCCCTTCCGCGGATGCCGCCATCAATCCCCGAACGAAATCTCCACATCCCGCGCCGTGTGCACCATCTGGCTCGACGGTTGCACGAGGCGCAACCGGTTCACGGCGTCGGCGATCGGCACATGTTGCACCTGGTAATTCTGGTAGCTCACCATCGAGCCGAAGTGCCCTTCGTTAGCCAGCTGCACTGCCTTCACTCCAAAGCGAGTCCCGAGAATCCGATCGAGAGTCGTCGGCGCTCCGCCGCGCTGGAGATGCCCGAGCACACAACAGCGGGTCTCTTTCCCCGTCCGCGCCGCCAGCTCGTGGGCCACCACGTCGCCGATCCCGCCAAAGCGGTATTCTCCCTCCTCCGTCCGATGCAGGACCTGCTGCCCATCCTTCGGCGTCGCGCCTTCCGCGACTACCACCATCGAACTGACCGCCCCGGCGGCTTCCCGCCGTTTGATGAAATCGGACAGCTTCTCGTAATCGAACGAAATCTCCGGTATCAGAATCGCATCCGCGCCCCCCGCGATGCCGCCGTGCAGGGCAATCCAGCCGGCATGCCGCCCCATCACTTCGAGCACCATGATCCGCTTGTGACTCGTGGCGGTAGTGTGCAGGCGGTCGAGCGCATCCGCGACCGAGGCGACCGCGGAATCGAAACCGAACGTCATCGCCGTCGCTTCGAGATCATTATCGATCGTCTTGGGCACGCCGATGCAGTTGATCCCGCCTTCCTGCAATTGGAGCGCGGTCGTCATCGAGCCGTCGCCTCCGACGATGATGAGCGACTTGACCTGAAGCCGGTCGAGGACCTCTTTCGCCTGCGCAATCACCTCGGCCGCGACCACGGCCCGCTTCCCATCCCCGACTTTAGCGATGAAATGCCCCCTGTTCGTCGTCCCGATGATCGTTCCGCCTAACGACATGATGCCGTCCGTGCGGGCCCGATCGAGAATCAGATATTGGCCGGGCGGCAACAACCCTTCGAATCCGTCCTTAAACCCGACCACTTCCCAGCCGAGTTTCTCGGCCGCGAGGACGACCCCGCGCAGGACGGCGTTCAAGCCGGGGCAATCGCCCCCGCTGGTCAGGACACCGATCCGCGGCCTCATTACTCGTTAGGGCCGCCGAGCAGTTCCTTCGTCTCCATGGGACGACCGGCCGCGGCCCAACGATCGTAAAGGTCCCATCCGCGGGCGAGCAAAGCCGCTCCTTCGCCAAACCGATCCGAGCTTCCCAAAACCACCACGATCAAACGGCGGGGCGTAATGAGAGTAGTGGCCCCCTGCGGCACGACCTCGGACGGGCGGGCCGCGGAGAGAATGAGGCAATCGCCGGCCCGTTGGGTGCGCCCGGTTTTGACTCCGTCGATATTTTCCCGACCGAGAAGCTCATTGGTGTTGCGGAGCAGGTAACGCAGCTGGGTTGTGCCACGCTTGAATTCGATTTCCCGCTCCTTTTGCGACACGTAGAAGCGAAAACCGGCGCTCTGCATGGCGTAGCGGGTGAGGCGTGCCATGTCAGCCGCCGTCGAATACGGCTTCTCTTGCGAATCAACACCGCTCGGATTGAGAAAGCGGGTTCGCGTCATGCCGAGATGCTGCGCGAGGGCGTTCATCTGACGGACGAACGAATCCGTCGGCGCGGCCCGCGGCGAGTCGCCGTTCGAGAGCATTTGCAGTTGCAGAGCACGCCCGACGTGTTCGGCCAGCGCGTTGGCCGCGATGTTGTCCGATTGAACGAGAGCCGCGTAAAGCAAGTCGCGCAAAGTGATCGTATCGCCCGGTTGAAAACCGACGTTGTTGATCGGCGCGTCGGCCATGGCAGAGGCGGAAATGGTCGCGAGCTGGGCGAGATCCCCGTTCTGTTTGGTTGACCAATCGAACACGACCATCGCGGTCGCGACCTTCGTCAGGCTGGCGACCTGGCGCTTTTCGTCGGGCTTCGACTGGTCGATGATGTAGCCGGTTTGCGCATCGACCACGATGCTGGACTCGGCGGCGCGCAGTCGAGGACCCGCTCCCAGAAGGAGCGCGAGGACCAAGGTCAAAAACGAGATTTTACGAAGGAAAACGCTCACGGTGGTGAAAACCGCTGCACGGTAACTGGCGGCCCTGCCTGCGCAACCGCAATCCTTTCCGCCACAAGGAGGGAAGGGAGCGCCAGGTTACTAGCGCAGCACGACCGAGGACCGGGCGCCGTAACGGAACGCATCCGGGCTCAAGACCAGCATGATGCGCTCGGCTGCATTCCGCAGATCGAACGGCGTGGCTTTGCCCAGACCGCTGGCGCGCAGAGTGCCCAGCTTGCCTTGCCCGCGGCTGCCGCCCGCCATGTCGAATTCATAAATGACGCGGTGTTTCTCCACGTTCGTGACCTTCACGTGCAGGACGAGATGGGAACGGCCGGCGCCAAACTGGCCGAACCAGAAACGGTCAGCCGGGCTGCCGCCATCGACGAGATTGAATTGACCTTCCACCAGCCAGCCGACCCGCGGAATTTCGTCATCCTGAAGGATGCGAGCCGGTGCCAGCTTGCTCAGCTCTTCTTTTAAGTCGCCCGCGAATTGAATCGGCGTAAGCGAACGGCGAATCGGCATTTCGCCTATCGAGGCGGCCTCGTCGCCGACGAAGATGGAGTTATCGATGCAGAACGGCCGAATGTAGATGGCCGCCGGCTTGGCTTCCCCCACTCCACAGTTGATGTCGTAGCGTACGGTCTCGGTCGAACCGAAATCCTTGGCATCCACTTCAGTCCGACCGACTGAGTTCGATGTGTAGGTCCGCGTGACCACCATATCGGCGCACGAACAGAGCAGGAGGCTGCTGGTAAGAAGGGCGAGAGATTTCATAAGTTTAAGCGTTATCGGCCCCCGTCGTTAGGACGGCAGCCCGCAACTGCTTTTCGATGATGCAACTCTCGTGCCGCCGCGCCGGCAAATTTCTCCTCCCTACCC
>JALYOR010000019.1 GCA_030856765.1 Verrucomicrobiota bacterium
GTAGCCGGTTATCGCGCCTACGGTTTGCGCTGTTTTCATCTGCCGCTCGGTTATCACCCGATCCTCGAACGGCAGTCGTCCCAGCAACCGGTGGAGCGCGATCTTGATATTTGTCTGCTCGCCTCTCTGACCGATCGTCGGGAGAAATTCCTGGCTGAGAATGCCGATTTTTTTGCGGTGCACGAGTGTCACCTGCGCCTGGTCCCGCTGGAGTTCGCCAAGACGGAAACGACCCGAAGCTATCTCGCCGACAAGGAACGCAATGAGCTGCTGCAGCGCGCCAGGATCCTGCTCAACGTGCACTACTCCGATCTGCGCTATTTCGAGTGGCATCGCATGCTGGTGGGGCTGGCCAATGGTTGCTGTATCGTGACTGAGACGTGCGAAGGCTTCGCGCCCCTCGTGCCTGGTCAGCATTTCGTAATGGTGGAAAAAGAGGCACTGGTCCGGGCCTGCGACTATTACCTGAAGCACCCGGCGGAACGCGCAGCCATCGCGCGCGCCGGCCGAGATTTTGTGCGTGCGCGCCTGACCCAGGCGGAGAGCTGCGCCGATTGCATCGCCCAAATCATGCAAGCGGACGAGCGTTCGTTAGGCGAAAGAAGTTCTGAGAAAGAAATTCGTCCTTCTGATACTTCGCTGGGCGCGCTTTGGTACGCCCTGAAGAAAGATCTAAACCACTTCATTCACCCTGAGGCGCACCCGGCCGCACCTGATCCTGACGCCGAAGCGAAGACCATCGCGACGATCAAGAAGCGACGTCAGGGGTACGCAGAGCGCTACGCGCAGCAAGAAGCAGCGCGGCGAGAGGGCAAGGAGCCACTCGAGATTTTTGATAACGACGCGTTCCGCGCGAGCCTTTCGCCCGCGATTTCCATCATCGTCACGCTCTATAACTACGAGAATTACATTCGGCCCTGCCTCGAGAGTGTGGAACAGGCGGAGGTGAAAGACATTCCGGGCGGAATCGAAGTCCTCATCATCAATGATGCCTCGACGGACACTTCGCTGGACCGCGCTCGCGAAGCGCGACGGGAGTCGACCTTGCCGGTGCGGATCATCACCAAGCAATTCAACACGGGCCTGGCCGATGCTCGTAATGTCGGACTGCGGCTCGCTCGGGCGCCCTACGCGTTCATCATGGACGCGGATAATCTGATCTTTCCCCGCGCGCTCGATCGGCTCTACCACGCCATCCGCGCCGCGGAGTCAGCCGCGGCCTACAGCATGCTTTGCCGCTTTCGCGGTGAAACAACGAGCTACCGCGGTTTGCTCTCGGCCATCGACTGGGATCCGGGCATGCTGGTGCAAGCTCCTTATATCGACGCGATGGCGCTCTTCGACCGCCGTATCCTGCTCGAACTTGGCGGCTACGATAACACTCTCTATCAAGTCGGCTGGTTCGGTTGGGAAGATTACGAACTGTGGCTGCGGATGGCAGCCGCCCATCTGCCCGTAGAGTTCGTGCCTAATATTCTTTGCCTCTATCGGCAGCATGAAACCTCGATGAGCCGCACGACTAATCTCTTCGAAGTCGACCTCGTGAGGCATTTAATTGTCCGCTACCAGGCGCTGATCGACGAGTATCCGCCCAAGAAGCAAATCTTCGGGGTCGAATGGGAGCGGTTTACCTAACGAGTCAAACGTGAGAAGCAATCGGCGCCGACCAAAAAAAGCGCGCGGATGTTTTTATCCGCGCGCTCGTAATTAGTGATCGGTCGCCGCTTACACTTCCGCCGTCAGTTCGACGTCCACCGGTCGCTCTTTCTTGCTCAGGGCCCGGCGCAGTTTGGATAGTGCGATGTTTTGTAACTGGCGAATCCGCTCGCGCGTCACGCCGAACTTCTTGCCAACTTCCTCCAGCGTCTTGGGCTTGCCGCCGTCGAGGCCGAAACGCGAGAAGATGATCTTCCGCTCGCGATCGTCGAGCACATCGAGCAATCCGCCGACTTCGTTGCGCAGGTTTTTGTCGCGCAGCAACTCGAACGGCGTCTGCGCTTCTTCGTCGCCAACGATCTCGCCGAACTCGGTCGAGTCATCGTCGCTGATCGGCGCGTCGAGCGAAGCCGGACGAATCGAAACGGTCTTGAGCTGCGAGACTTTGCCCGCGGCAATACCGATTTCTTCACCGAGCTCATCGTCGGTCGGTTCGCGGCCGAGTTCCTCGCTCATTTGCAGCGAGACGCGGCGCATTTTGGAGATTTTGTCGACCAGATGGACGGGCAACCGGATCGTCTTGCTCTGGTTGGCCAGAGCGCGCTTGATCGATTGCTTGATCCACCAGGCGGCGTAAGTACTTAGCTTGCCGCCCTTTGCCGGGTCAAAACGTTCCACGGCTTTCATCAATCCGATATTGCCCTCCGACACAAGGTCGAGGAGGGGCAATCCGAGATTGGCGTAATCGTGGGCGATTTTGACCACGAGTCGCAGGTTGGAGCGAATCATCAAGGCTCGCGCCTCTTTGTCGCCCTTTTTGATCTTGGCGGCGAGCTCGATCTCCTGCTGAGGTGTCAGCAGCGGGATCTGCCCGATTTCGCGCAGATAAATTTTTATACCAGTGTCGCTATCTTCAGCGGCCATATAAGTTCTCATGAGTTAGGTCGAAAGTTGAGTTCCTGGGGCACAAACCGCCGCTGATTCCGAACTTGCGGCATTTGTGGAATGCGTGTTGTAGCATCAGAGCAACTACTTAACAAGGTTAAATATCGTAATGGAGACAGTGCTTGGATGCTTGATGTTCATTTCTTTGCCTATTGTCGAGCATCTATTTTTACTGCCTCGGTCAGCGGTGCATCTGCCATTGGTAAGAGGCTGAACTGAGATGATTTATTCCACCTTTCGCGAAGCCCGGGCCTTGGGGTCGGAAGAACCTTTTCGCTCGCGCAAATTCCCTCCTTTTGTCCCTCGCAGGACGGCCAAAATCTCTGCCAAAGCACTAACGGCGATCTCCGCCGGGGAGTCCGACCCAATATCGAGCCCGATCGGGGCGTAGACGGCGGTTAAGGCTTCATTTGAGACGCCCTCTTCCCGCAGCCGATCGAAAACCTGTCGCACTTTACGCCGGCTCCCGATCATGCCGATGTAACCTGGAGCGCCCTCGGCACGGAGCGCACCAGCGAGGGCTTCGCGATCGAGTTCGTGATTGCGACTGACGATGACGATGGCCTCGTCCCACTGCCAGGAGCGACCGGCGATGAACTCCGCCGCGCCAACTCTGGAGACCCGCGAGACCTGCGGCGGCAGCGGGGCCAGCATCTCCTCCCGGTCCTCGATGACGGTCACAAACAGACCGCACTCCACCGCCAGACGGACGATCGCCTTCGCACAATGACCGGCCCCAAAAACGAAAAGAGCTTCGCGGAGTGACTGCGGCTCGATCAAAATCGTCACCTCGCCGCCACAAATCGCGCCAAAGGAATCGGGCTCGTTCTCGCTCAGCGGGAAAGTTTTGAGGAGTGTCTTCTTTTCCCGGAGACAAGCGAGCGCGTCCTCAATCGCGAGCGCCTCGAACTTGCCGCCGCCGATGGTTCCACTCGTGAGGCCATCGCAGTAGACCAGCATCTTCGCACCGGCGGCGCGCGGGACCGAGCCCTTGGTTTCTGCCACCGTGACAAGCGCACACGGTTTGCGCGTCTGCCGAGCGGCGAGCAATTCCTCGAAGAGCGCGTCGCTCATCGTCCGCCGCGACCCACACTGGCTTCGATTAGCCCAAATGGCTCCTCCGTCGGGACAAACACTTCGTTCTCATTCTTCAGACCAAACGGCACGAGATTGATCAGGAGACAGTGTTTGTTAGGCATGGCCAGGTCGATCCGGGAAATTTCCGGGCAGGAATCGAGCGCGGCCTCGCCCATTTGAAAAAGCGTCGTCTGCGCCGAGGGGCTGAAGTTTTCCGCAAACACTTTCAACATCGCGCTCAGCATCCCCTCGCCCGCTTTGCCGTAACTGTCTGGGGCGCTCCCGAAGTGCCAAGTCGCACGGAAAGAGGTCGCAAGAATGCGATCCGCGGTCTGGGGGAGCGTCGTATACTCGCACGTCGGATAACCTTCGAAACCCGAGCCGGTCGACTTCAAGATCACCAAATCGCGGATGCCCGCTTCGACCGTTACCTTGCCCGCCGTACAAACGGCGCGCGCGAATTTCCGCGCGCTGCTCCCGGCCTCGAAAGCATGCGGATGCGGTTTGCCCGCCACTTCGAGTCGATCCCAGACGCGTTCCGTCACCTCAATTGTCGCCCGCGCCACCTGCTCGTAGCGTTTCACAAAATGCTCTCCCAGGATGACGGCGAACAGCTCGAGATCGTCCACCAAGTGCTGCTTGGTGAAGA
>JALYOR010000026.1 GCA_030856765.1 Verrucomicrobiota bacterium
ATGCAGTTCGAGCGCGGCAATCCTCTGCTCGCTTCCTACGGCAAACTCGGCCGGCAATTTCTCGAGACGGTCACCGACCTGCAGCCCGCGAAAGAGATCGAAAGCTTCGAGGTGCCACCTAACGACAGCGTCCTCACGCAGATCCAGCGCGATATTTTCGAGCTCCACAATCCGCTCGGCGAGACAAAGCGGGCGATCGCGACGGACGATCATTCGCTCCAGTTCCGCTCCTGCCACAGCCCGATGCGCGAGATGGAAGTGCTGCACGATCAATTACTCGCGCTCTTCGAGCAGAATTCCGCACTCAAGCCGCACGACATCGTGGTCATGGCGCCGGACATCGGTGTTTACGCGCCCTTTATCGGCGCGGTTTTCGACACCGCGCCGGAAGCGTTGCGGATTCCGTTCACGATCGCCGATCGCGGCGCGCGCGCGGAGAACGGCGTGCTCGATACCTTCATGCGCATCCTCGAGTTGGCCGGCAGCCGCTTCACCGCCAACAGCGTCCTCGGCGTGCTCGAGTCGAGCGCGCTCCGGCGGCGCTTCGAGATCGCCGATTCCGACTTGGAAACCATCCGCACATGGATCGCGAAAACCGGCATCCGCTGGGGCATCGACGCGGAGCAGCGGGCGGCGCTCGGGTTGCCCGCGTTCGCGGAAAATAGCTGGCGTGCCGGGCTTGATCGGCTGCTCCTCGGCTACGCCGCGCCGGCGCGCGGGGAGAAACTTTTCGAGGGCATTCTTGCCTACGACAACGTCGAAGGCGGCCTCGCGGAAACGCTCGGGCGTTTCGTGGAATTTAGTGAAGCGCTCTTCGCGGCCGCGGGCACGCTCGACCGTCCGCGCGCGCTCCTCGATTGGCAGGAAACCCTCCGCCAGATCGCTCTGCGTTTCTTCTCGCCCGACGACGAGCGCGAGCCGGAACTGCGGCAGCTCCGACGGGTGCTCGACTCGTTAGGCGAAACGGCGACGCTCGCCGGTTTCACCGACGCGGTCCCGCTCGACGTGCTCCTCGCGCATCTCGCGCAGGCGCTCGCGAACACCGACAGCGGCTCGCGGTTTCTCGACGGCCGCGTCACCTTCTGCGCGCTCAAGCCGATGCGGACGGTGCCGTTCCGCGTCGTCTGCCTCGTCGGGATGAACGCCACCGCTTACCCGCGGCACACGCGCGCACCCGGGTTCGATTTGATCGCGCAAAATCCGCGCCCCGGCGATCGCTCCACGCGCGACGACGATCGCTACCTGTTTCTCGAGGCGCTGCTCTCGGCGCGGGAGACGTTTTACGTCAGCTACGTCGGCCAATCGATCCGCGATAACAGCGCGCTCCCGCCAAGCGTACTGGTGAGCGAGCTACTCGATTATGCGGAGGAAACTTTCGCGGTCGCGGAGGCGACGCCGCTCGTTAGGCGACATCGCCTCCAGCCCTTCAGCGCCGAGTATTTCCATCCTGGCGGCGGGCTCTTCAGCTACTCGCAGGAGAATTGCGCAGCCGGTGTCGCCGCCGCCGGCGAGCGCGCAACACCGCCGGTTTTTATCCAGTCACCGCTCGGGGAACCGGAACCGGAATTGCGCCAGCTCGACGCCGAGACGTTGATCAGGTTCTTCGGAAATCCGGCGAAGTTTTTCGCGCAACAACGGCTGGACCTTCGGACCCCGCGGGAGGAAAGCGCGCTCGAGGATTTCGAGCCGCTCGAGATCGATGGGCTCGACAAATACATCTTGCAGCAGGATCTGCTGCAACGCGCCCTGGCCGACCAAGACTTCGACCAGCTGCTGCCAGTGATCCGTGCAAACGGCGAGCTCCCGCCGGCGCACGCCGGTGAATCGCGCCTGCGGCAGATGATCGACGCGGCGGAAAAGTTTGGCGAACTCGTCCGGCAACACCTCGGCAGCGGACGGGCCGAGGCGCGCGACGTTCAGCTAGAAATGGAATGGTTCACGCTCCGGGCGCGGTTCGACAAGATTTACGACGGCCGCCTCGTGCATTACCGCCAGACGACGTGCAAGCCGAAGGATCTGTTAACGGCGTGGATCTATCATCTCGTCGCAAATTGCGAAGCCGAGACGCCGTCGATCCTGATCACGGCGGATAAATATGGGAAACCCGTGGAGCACCATTTCGCGTCGGTGGAACCGGCGTTTGCACATGATCGGTTGCAGGAGTTGCTCGAGCTGTACTGGCGCGGACTGCGCGAACCGCTGCCGTTTTATCCGAAGAGCTCGCTCGCCTTCGCCGAGGCCTCTTTGAACGACAAGGACGCTCTGGCGGCGGCACGAAAGATTTGGGAGCGGGTTCATTACGAGAACGACGGCGGCGCGCCGGCGGAGTCGGAAGAGCCCTATCTCGCGCTCGCTTTCCGGAATGTCGCTGAGCCGTTCGGCGAGAATTTTCAGGAAACGACCCGCGCCATTTTCCTGCCGATCCTCAAGGCGATGCAGTCATGAGCGAGCGGTTCGATTTGCCAAACACGGAGATCGGCAAAGGCACGATGCTGATCGAGGCCAGCGCCGGAACCGGAAAAACCTTCACCATATCCGTGCTCGTCCTCCGACTGCTCCTGGAACGGCCGGAGCTCACGATCGACCGGATCCTGGTCACCACTTTCACTGAGCTCGCCACTGCGGAGCTGCGCGGGCGCATCCGCGAGAAGCTGCGCCTAACGATCGCCGCTTTTCGCTCCGGCCGCTCGGACGACAAGGTGCTCGAGGATCTGCGCGCGAAGCACGCGAGCGACTCTGGCGCGGTGCAGCGGCTCGAGGATGCGCTCAATAATTTCGACGAAGCACCGATCTTCACCATCCACGGTTTCTGTCAGCGCGTGCTCGCGGAGCGGGCCTTCGAAAGCGGCACCCTCTTCGACGCAGAGCTGGTCACGAACCAGTCCGAGTTGTTGCACGAAATCGTCTTCGATTTCTGGCGCAAGCATTTCTACGAAGGCGAGCGCTTTGCCGCGCTCCTCGCGTTGAAGAACAAAATCACGCCGACGAAATTATTTGGTTTGCTCGAGGAACTTATGAGCAATCCCACGCTGCGCGTGCTCCCGGAAGCGACCCGTCCACTGAGCGAAATTGCGGCTGACTTACACGAGTTGCTCGAGCAACTCCGAGGAGCGTGGAAAGAGGAGGAAGAGGGTGTGCGGCAACTCTTCGCCGACCCGAAGTGGATCGGGCGCAACCGTGTCCACGCCGACCCAGTGCGGATGAGCGGGTGGCTCGACGATTTCGCCACCTGCCTGAGCGAAAAGGGCGGAACGGTTGAGCAATTGGTCTGTCTCTCCAAGCTCAGCAAGCGGGCGGTGCACAGCGCCACGCTGGCGCGTCATCCGAAGCCTGAACGACGCATTTTCGATCTGTGCGAAAGCCTGCTTGAAATCGATGCGGAGTTTTCGGTCGCGGTGCTGGTGGATTTTTTCGCCTACGCGCGCACCGAGCTGGCGGCACGGAAGCAACGGCAAAACATTCTCTCCTTTAACGACCTCCTTACCCGCCTCGACGATGCGCTCGCGGCGCCTGGCGGTGCGGAGCTGGCGCGCTCGATTCGCGAGAAATATCAGGCGGCCTTGATCGACGAATTCCAGGACACCGATCCGGTGCAGTACCAGATTTTCTCGCGCATCTACGCTGGGAGCGACGCGCCGGTGGCGTATATCGGCGATCCGAAACAGGCGATCTATTCCTTCCGCGGCGCCGATGTTTTTACTTACATGCGAGCGGCTGCGGCAGCTGACCGGAAGTTCACGCTCGCCACCAACTGGCGTTCGGAAGGCCGGCTCGTCGAGGCAGTGAATACGATCTTCGATCATCCGAAGCCGTTTCTGCTTGACGAGATCGTTTTCGAAAAAGTCACCGCGAACGCGCAGGCCGACGACCAGCCGCTTCGTGTCCGTGAAAAAAAAGAACCGCCGTTTCAATTTTGGACGGCGGAAGAAGTTGCTGACCTGCCCGCGCGCGTCGCTTCCGAGATCGTTAGGCTGCTCGGAAGCGAGGTCACGATTGGCGGTGCGCCACTCGTGCCGGGTCAGTTCGCGGTGCTCACGAGCACGAACCACCAAGCCACCGAGATGCAGATCGCGCTGCGCGTTCGCCGCGTGCCCAGCGTGCTCTACAGCAGCGCGAATATCTTCAAAACGCACGAAGCCGATGAGCTGCGCGACATCCTCGCCGCCGTGGTGCAGCCGACCTACGAGAAGGTCGTGCGCGCCGCGCTCTGCACCGACGCACTCGGCCAGACCGGCAACGACCTCGATCGTTTCATGAGCGACGAGAAGGCTTGGGAAACGCAGACGCTGCGTTTTCAGAAGGATCACGAGATCTGGCGTGAGCGCGGATTCATCCAGATGCTGCGGCATCTCTCCGCCGTGCACGGTGTGCGCCAGCGGCTGCTTGGGTTTCCCGACGGCGAGCGCCGCCTGACGAACTTCCTGCATCTCGCGGAACTGCTGCACACCGCCTGCATGGAGCAGCAGCTCGGCATGAACGGTCTCGTGAAATGGCTCGCGAAACAGATGGCCGGGGGTTTCGCCGAGCGCGAAGAGCACGAGCTGCGGCTGGAGAGCGACGAGAAGGCCGTCCGCATCATCACGGTGCACAAGAGCAAGGGCCTGGAATACGACGTCGTGTTTTGTCCGTTTGTCGCGCACACGATGAGGGCGCCGAAAGTTTATCACGACGCCTCTGCAGATGGCCGCCTGACGCTGAATGTCGCCGATCCGAAGGCGGAGGAGCCACAACGCGAAAAGGAAGCGCGCGCCGAACGCCTCCGGCAATTCTACGTCGCGCTGACCCGCGCGCGGCATCGCTGCACGATGATCTGGGAGCGGAAAGAAAAGGACGACAAGTCCGCGCCCGCCTACCTCCTCGACGAGGGCGCAACGCTCTCGCCGAGGATCGAGACGAGCGCTGACATCCAAGTCGCGCAGGTTCCGGAAGCGACCGAAGAGAAATGGAAACCGGCCCACGAGGAAGCTCCGCTCGCGCTCGCCGCACGGAGATTTGCGGTCGAGATCGATCGGAGCTGGGGGAGCACGAGTTTCACGCGCTTGATCAGTGGCCGCGAGGCGGACCCGCTCGACGAAGGACGGCTCGCGGAGCCGATCGGTGAGGTAGTTGTCGAAACACAGGGGATTCACGCTTTCCGGCGCGGCACGACGGCTGGGACCTGCCTGCATGAGATTCTCGAGAAGGTAAATTTTGCTGATCTCTCGGGCACGCGCGAGATTGTCGCGCGCCGGCTGCACGCCTACGGCATTGAAGGATTCGACCAGATCGTGCTCGAGAATGTGGAGCAACTCGCCGCGCTCCCGCTCTCCGGGGGCAAGGAGCGCTTCAGTCTCCGAGAAGTGCCTGGCGAATCGCGGATCGCGGAGCTGGAGTTCTCGTTTCCGATTCGCGGCCTAACGATCGCGAAACTCGCCGATGCCTTCCAACTCGCGCCGATGCCGCTGCCGATCGAACGGCTGCAGTTTCAGCTCAGCAACGGCTTCCTGAAGGGCTTCATCGATCTCACGTTCGCGCACGATGGGCGCTTCTATATCGCTGATTGGAAATCGAACTGGCTCGGCCCGACGACGGCCGCATACTGCTCCGCCAACGTTGCCGCGGAGATGCAGCGGAATTTCTATACGCTCCAACTCTGCCTCTACAGCGTTGCCTTGCATCGCTACCTCCGGTTGCGATTACCTGACTACGATTTCGACCGGCACTTCGGAGGCGCGTTTTATATTTTCCTGCGCGGGATCGATCCGGGGTTGCCGGAAAACGGTGTGCATTTCGAACGGCCGAGCCGGGAGTTTGTGGAGAAGCTGAGCGCGATTTTTGAGTGATGATTGAGGAACCTGAATTCAGCTCGCTCGACCGGCAGTTCGGGGACTTTCTCGGACGGCTCGCCGGCAGCGGCTCGGTGGAAGTACGCGACGCTGCGATGGCCGTGAGTCGCGCTCGCGCGCAGGGTCACGTTTGCATCACCCTCGCAGAAGTCGGCAGGGCCGGTCTGCGAAAGAAGCTGCGTGCAAGTCGCGTTGTCGGAGCGCCGGGAGAGTTCACGCCGCTGATTCTCGATGAGGACGATCGGCTTTATCTGCGGCGGTATTGGGAATATGAGCAGCAACTCGCTGCGGCGATCCGCAGCCGCGCGACCAAGGGGAAAGTCGATTCGTTAGGCAAGAAAAGCACCGACCTGCAAGAGTTGGCTGCCGCACGAGCGGTGCGGAACAATTTCATCGTCATCACCGGCGGCCCGGGCACGGGCAAGACACAGACGGTGAAGAAGATTCTCACCCGTCTTTTCGAAGAGCCGGGCGGCGATCACCTGCGCATCGCGCTGGCGGCTCCAACCGGCAAGGCCGCGGCGCGACTCACGGAATCTGTTCGGACCGTGCGGGAAGATCTCAAGGCCACCACAATTCACAGATTGCTCGGCTACCTTCGCGGTTCTCCCTATTTTCGACATCGCGCCGATAACTTGCTCACGGCCGATGTCGTTATCGTTGACGAGGCGTCGATGGTCGACCTCGCCTTGATGGCGAAACTCTTCGCGGCCGTCCGCCCCGAAGCGCGCTTTATTCTACTCGGCGACCGCGATCAATTGGCGTCCGTCGAAGCCGGCAGCGTCCTCGCCGATATCTGCACCGCCGCCGAGAAGGCCGCGCCTAACGAGCCCCTACACGGCGTCGTCGTTGCCTTGCAGAAGAGCTATCGCTTCGCGGAGACCAGCGGGATTTTCCGGGCGAGCTCGGCGATCAACGCCGGGAACGCGGATGCCGCCCTCGCCGTTCTCGAGGAAAGAGCCGGCGACGAAACGCGCTGGCAGCCGCTGCCGTCGGCCGCGAAACTCCCCGACGCGCTTCGCGAAATTGTCGTCGGCGCTTTCCGCCCTGCGCTCGAAACCGACGATCCTCTCGAAGCTCTCACCCGACTTCACGAGTTCCGAATTCTCTGCGCAGTTCGTCACGGGACATTTGGGGTCGAAAACTTGAACACCGTCGCCGAAGAAATCCTCGCCGACGCCGGACTGTTAGCGCCGAAGAAGAGCTGGTATCGCGGCCAGCCACTGACCATCACGCAGAACGACTACAACCTCGGGCTCTTCAACGGCGACAGCGGTATCATCCTGCCCGACCCGGAAAGCGACGACGAACTTCGCGCCTTTTTCCTCACGGCCGAACGTAAACTGCGCCGGGTTCTTCCATCGCGGTTACCGCAGCACGAGACCGCGTTTGCCCTGACCGTTCACAAAAGCCAGGGCTCGGAGTTTGACCGAGTCCTCGTGATCCTCCCTGACTCCGACACACCGCTCCTCACACGCGAGCTCCTTTACACTGCCGTGACCCGTGCCCGCGCCAGCGTAGAAATTTGGGCCACAAAGCCCGTCCTCCGCGCGACGGTCGCCCGTCAGGTGACCCGCGCTTCCGGCTTGGGCGCCGCGCTCCGTGGTTAGTTACAAAAGCCGGCAATCGGGTTCGAACCGATGACCTGCTGATTACAAATCAGCTGCTCTACCAACTGAGCTATGCCGGCATTCCAAGAGAGCGAAAAGTAGCGCGCACGCCGGGCGTGACAAGTCAGACCGAGGACTTCGTATAAGCCGACAACGGGTCCGCGGTCTCGAGATTCTTGATCACCGTGCTGAGGTAAACCGACTCCGGATAATAGGCGCGGTATTTGGTAATTTCCGCCCGGTTCATGACGCGGAAGCCGTAGCGCTCGAACATCTTCTCCCCCCGCCGACTCTCAAAAGTCACGATTTGCCCATAGACACGCTTCTCGCCGGAGCGATAGAGATAGCCAAGGTAGGCGCTCATCAGAGCGCGGGTCGTTGAAATTTTCCGCGCCTCGGGCAGAAGGTTGATGTGGAAATGCGGCGTGCGCGCGGGTGCGGCCGGCACTTCGCGCCACCCATTCATCATCATCCAGCGAATGAACCGGCGAGAGCGTGCATTGTAGCGCGGGTAGCGAAGGAGCGCGCGCACGAATAGGACCAGGTTCTGCTGAAATGAGTAAAGCTGATTGAGGAGCGGCTTGCGCGAACCGAGCAGGTAACCCTTTAAGACCCCCTCGATCTCGATGACGAAGGACGATTCCGGTTCGTGGTCGGTGTAATAAGTCGTGAGGAAATCGGCAAAAAGCTCGCGGTCCTGGTAGACCGGATCGATCGGTTCGCCCAAGAAGCCAGTGCGGCAGCACAACTCCCGCACCGCGGCGCGGTCGGAGGACCGATAGCTGCGAATCGTGTAGGCGCGTTCTGCTTTCATCTCTTGGCAGGTTAACGTGTGGGTGTTTTCCCGCAAGGTCATGGTGTTCGGCGCCGTTCCGATCCGCTTTTAGCCAGGGCGGTAAGCCACTCGTACCTGATCGTAAAGGCGGAACAACTTCTCGAAGACCACCGGCCACGCATAATGTTCGCGGACCTCTTTGGCTCCGATCAATCCCGCTCTTTGCAATCCGCCGCCATGGGAGGCCGCGGCAATTGCGGCCGTCAAAGCCGTGACCGTGTTCTCGGCTGCCCAATGTTCCTGTCCACCGAAGATGATCCGATCCATGTAGCTGCCTCGGATCCCGACGACGGGCGTTCCGCACGCCTGGCTCTCCAGAGCGGTCAAACCAAATGTCTCCTGCACCCCGGGGTGGATCAGCAACTCGGCCGCGCGGTAGAATCGGGCCAGCAGCTCGGAGTCGGTGCAATATTGGCGCCAGGTGACGTGCCCGACACGCTCCTGGAGCTCGCGCAAAGCGGCGCGTTGCAAGCCGTCGCCGACAATCAAAAGGTGGTAACGGCCCGGCTCGCGCCTAACGAGAAGCTGGAAGGCGGCCAGCAGAGTCTGAGTATTCTTCTCCTGCGCGAGTCTTCCAACGTAGAGCAGGAGACAGCAATCGGGAGGCACGCCTAACGAGGCGCGAGTATCCGCCGCGTCCTTTGGTTCCGGACGGAAAACGTCGATGTTCACTCCGAGGTCGACCGCGTGCACATTTCTCACCCCCCACGCCTGCAAGAGGCTCCCGAGCCGTGCCGAAGGAACGAGCGTGGCCTCGAATTGATTGTAGAGTTGGCGCACGTAGCGCCGCGCGATATCCATCACGAACTCCGTCGCCGTCCGCCCCAGGAAGCGCGAACTCGTCCGCAGATAGGCTTCAGGAAAATGGGAATGGTAAAAGCCGACCACCGGAATGCGAAGTCCAACGCCGGAGGCAATCGCCTTCCACGCCACCTGGTAGGGATCACCCGACTCGATTAAATGAGGCCGCTCGCGTTCGAGAATTTCCTCGATCGCGCGCAGGTTAACGAGGGCTCGGTAACGCGACGTGCGCGAGAGCAGAGGCGAACGAATGGAGTAAACGCGCGAACGCTCGCTCTCGACCATCTCAGTCTTCGCTCCCGGAATGATGAGGACATGCTCATCCTTCGTCGCGTGCTGGAGGTAGCTGATCTTCTCGTGCACGTAACGCTTCACTCCGCCGCTGAGCGGAGAATAAAACTGCGTGAGATCGCAAAGCTTCAGAATGTGGGAGGGGCCTTTGTGCCCCGATGGGATGCGTTACCGTGGTTCGATCGGGGCGCGAAGGCCCCTCCCACATTGCCCGCTATTTTTCGAGCGAACTGAGATATTTCTCCGCCTCGATCGCCGCCGCACAGCCCGAGCCGGCCGCGGTAATCGCCTGCCGATAGACTCGATCGGCCACGTCGCCGGCGATGAAAACCCCGGGATGTTTGCTCTCGGCCAGGTGCCTAACGAGGAGATAACCATCGGGATCGGTTTCCAGCTTGCCGGCAAAGGCTTTGGTATTGGGATCGTGGCCAATCGCGACAAAGACGCAGGCGACGGGCAAAATCTTTTCCTCTTTCGTCTCGATATTGCGCAGCTGGACTGCGGTCATTTCGCCTTTGTCGTCGGCCAGGTACTTCCCCACCACGGTGTTCCAGATCGGCTCGATCTTCTCACAAGCCAGGACGCGGTCGACCATGATTTGCGAGGCGCGCAACTTGTCGCGCCGATGAATGAGATAAACCTTGGAAGCGAACCGGGTGAGGAAAAGAGCCTCCTCTGCGGCCGAGTCGCCGCCGCCGATGACACAGACTGGCACGTCGCGGTAGAAGGCGCCGTCGCAGGTGGCGCAACTCGTTAGGCCGTAACCGATCAACTTCTCCTCGTTCTCCAGCCCGAGCCAGCGCGCGGACGCTCCGCTCGCGATGATCAGCGCCTGCGTCTCGAGCCATTCGTCGTCGGCCTTCAGGCGAATGTGCTCACCGGTCATCTCAAAATCCGTCGCCACGGCGTAGGAAAAACGGGCGCCGAATTTCTCCGCCTGCTTGTGCATGTTCATGACCAGTTGCGGGCCGTCGATACCCTCGGGGAAACCGGGGAAATTTTCCACCAACGTGGTGGTGGAGAGCTGGCCTCCGGGTTGCCCGCCTTCCAGGACGAGGGGACTCAGGTTGGCGCGGGCGGCGTAGATGGCGGCGGTCAGGCCAGCGCAACCACTTCCGACAATGATGACTTTCTCCATGCGGGCCAAGGGTAGCATGGAGGCCGCAGCCGATCTAATCGCGCGGCGGCTTTCGCCTAACGGTTCTTGCGCAGGGCGAAATCGAAAACGTCGGGGCGATGATAGTGGCCGGTAACGTCGAGCGTCATCTTCTCGCGATCGATCGCGCTGAGGTCGAGTTCGGCGCTGATCGTGGTCTCTTCGTCGAAAACCGGCTCGACCACATAACGCCCATCCGGTCCGATGATCGCGCTCCCGCCGCGGAGGACAAACTCGTCCGGCCGCCCGACCATTTTCGGCGGGAGACCAAGTTCTACCGGCAACTCTTTCACCCGCATCACAAGCCCGGCGGCGAGGACGAAGCAGCGCCCCTCAAAGGCGTAGTGCCGGCTCGCGAGCTGATGCATTTCATGCACGGTCGGCCAGACCGCGACGTGAATGGTTTCTCCCGCCATGTGAAGTGTCTGCCGGGCCAGCGGCATCCAATGTTCCCAGCAAATCAACCCGCCGACCCGGCCGCCTGGGCTCGGCACGGAGTCGAGCCCGCCGCCATCGCCTTCGCCCCAAACGAGTCGCTCGGTGTAAGTCGGGACGAGTTTCCGATGATGGTTCGCGAGCCGGCCTTCGGCATCAAACGTGAGGAGGCTGTTGTAGAGCGTGCCGTTGCCGGGGCCGGTCTCGACCCGCTCGTTCACACCGATCACGAGGTCGAGGCGGTGATCGCCCGCCAGCTGGGCGAGCCGCGCGGTTTCTGGGCTGGGAACGAGGACGCTGTTCTGCCGGAGTCGCGCAAAGACGTCCTTTGTCGGCGCGTGATCCCAAAGCGCCGCCTCGGGACAATAGTCGAGCCAGGCGGGATAACCGGGCAGCCAGGTTTCACCGAGCGTAACGAGCTGCGCGCCGTTTCGCGCCGCCGCGTCGATCAGCGTGCAGGCCTTCGTCATGCTCGCGCCGAGGTCCATGAAAACCGGGGACTGCTGGATGATCGCAACAGGAAACTTCTCGGGCATCGGCGTATGAATTCAATCGTTGGCGCGAACGGCGATTGCAAGAGTGGCGTGGCCCGCGTGGCCGTTCTAGTCTCCACCAATGCCGGAGCTGGCCGAAGTCGAATATTTTCGGAAACGCTGGGACAGCGGTCTGGGGGAAAGGATCGTCGCGGTGGATTTGCATGGCGAAAAGCGTGTCTTTCGCGGGAGCCACCCGGAGGACCTCGCGCGGCGGCTCGTTAGGCGTAAACTGCTTTCCTCGGCCACGCGCGGGAAGCAGATGCTCTTTCGGTTTGAGGGCGAGAACTGGCTCGGAATTCATCTCGGGATGAGCGGCAAACTGCGGGTTGAGGCCGCGAAGTTCCCGCCGGAGAAACACGATCATCTCGTGTTGCGGCAGAGGAAGCGGGCGCTCGTCTTCAGCGACGCGCGGCTTTTTGGCCGGGTGCGCTTTCATCACGGGAAGGAAACACCGGACTGGTGGGCGACGGGCGGGCCGGAAATTCATTCACGGGCCTTCACGCGGGAAACGATTGCAGCGTTCGTTAGGCGCCACGCCCGCGCACCGATCAAGGCTGTCCTTCTGCTCCAGGCTGGATTTCCCGGAGTCGGGAATTGGATGGCTGATGAAATTCTCTGGCGGTCGAGGATCAATCCACGCACGCACGCCGGGAAACTAAGCGTGGCGAAGCTTGAAGCGCTCTGGCGGACGACGCGCTTCGTCGCCCGGGCCGCGCTCCAGACGATCGGCCACGATTACTCCGATCCGCCGAAGGATTGGCTTTTGCACACACGCTGGAAAGCCGGAGGCAAATGTCCGCGCGATGGCACGCCGCTTCGCCGAGCGACGATTGGCGGTCGTACCACGGCCTGGTGTGCGAAATGCCAAGGGTCCCGTTAGGCTCCGGTTTCGGCGCTCTCATGGGGGCCAAATCCGGGTGCGACCTTCTTGGTTGATTATTTGGGCTAGAAACTGGCGGGTTGAAGGAGCTCTTGGCCTCCCTTCTGTTTCGTTAGGCCCGAACAAATCCTCGCAGAGGCGATTGAGCGTATCTTTGTCATCCACATCAAAACAACTCGGCAACACCCGCACGCGCACGCCGATGGCGTCGGCCCGGGCTCGCGTCTGGGACAAGACGCGATCAGTACTCCAG
>JALYOR010000003.1 GCA_030856765.1 Verrucomicrobiota bacterium
CCAGAAAGCCGAGGATGTTATTCCGGCCCAGCTCGAGGTTGTTGGCGCCGAGATAGACGTTGCCGTCGTAACCCAGGATGTTGCCGAGGACTACCGTGCCCGGATTGTGCGGGCTGATGTCGAGCACGCCGTCAAACAGCCGAAGAATCGCCAACTCCCGCGTTGGAGTCTTCGTAAAAATAGACCGTGCCCGGCTCAGCGCCTTCCTCCGACCCGGCAAAGGCGAAAATCTGCGATCCATCGGAGGTGGAGTTGCCGAGAAAGTTCAGAGACGCGCCGTTACTCGTCCCTGGGGCAGCGCCGCCCCGGACCTAAATGAAAGAGGCTCCTGCGCTCGCCATTTCCTCGAAATACATATTGGCGCCGGTGGAAAAGTCTTCCGTCCCGCCGTTGAGAGTGAAGGAGCCGTGAGCGGCCGTGGAGTTTCCCGGAAATAGATGTCCCCGCCAAAGCCCGCTCGCACATGACTACCCTTGGCCGTGAACTCCCCACCCGACGCCGTGGACGAACCGAAGAACGCGATCGTGCCGCCGGCGGTGCTGAATTCCGTCCCGGCGATGGCAGTGAAGATCCCCGTGCCCGCGCTCGCGGTGTCGAAGAAGTCGGTCTCGCCGCCGCGACCGCCCGAGATTTTTGCACCTTTGTTGATGAAAGTGCCATCCGCCGCCTCGGCGAAATTATAGAACTGAATAAAGCTGCCGGACGCGCCGTTGAATGTGCCCGGTTCGGTCCTGTAGGTGCACAAATCACCCGCGGTGGAATGCCGGGAAAAGTTGATGACCCCAAAGTTGCCCGCGGCATCAGTCGTGGAAACAAAGTTTTGAGGCACACCGGAGTTGTTCGTCACCCCGTTACCCGCGAACTCAAGCGACAACCCCGGGCTGACGGTAAAGATGTAGGCGCTCGCGTCTGCATCGAAAACCGAGGCACCGACCGTGATAGACGATCGCAAAAAGATCGCCGTCTTCGAGCTGACCCCGAAGGTTGCCGTGTTCCGCGAACTACTCGGGACCGTCTCGGGATCCCAGTTAACCGCGCGGTTCCAGGAGCCATTGGCAGAAGGTTGGTCACTACACGAAGGATATTTCGGCGGAAGTCATTGCGGTTTGTCATAAGTAAGCCCGCCAAAGGGGAATGGCCGGATGCGGCGCTTTCTTACACGGGCTAGCCGGATCGTGTGTAGCCTGAAGGCAAAGTGTCGAGACGAAAAATCGCGAGCCGAAGGTCAGGGATGCCGGCGGACAGCAGCACCGACTACCGCGCGCCGGCCCCATCCTAACGGCGCGCACTGTGCTTTTCGGCGAAGGAAGGCTTTTGGTGGGCGTTGCAAAGGCGGCGGGGGTCCCTACGGTGTTTGGGTGAGCGAATTTGCCATTCACCCCATCGATCCGCACGAAATCGCGGCCCTCTTGCACGCTTCTCATTCCGATCCTTTCCGAGTGCTCGGCCCTCATCGAGCCGGGGATGATCTGGTCATCCGCGTCTTCCGTCCCGAGGCGAAGGAAATCCAGATCGTGTCGGCCAAGGACGAGAGCCAGGTCTTTCCGGCCGAGCGTTTGCACGTCGAGGGACTCTACCAGGCGACCGTGCCTAACGAGTCGCGCGATTTCACCTATCTGGTGAAGGTGATCGCCTTCGACGGCTCGGAGCAATCGCTGCGCGATCCCTACAGCTACGGGCCGATCATGGGTGACGTCGATTTGCATCTCTTCGCCGAGGGCAATCATCAGCGGCTCTACGACAAATTTGGCGCGCACCTCAGCGAGATCGGCGGAGAAAGGGGTGTTTATTTCGCGGTCTGGGCGCCGAACGCCGCGCGGGTGAGCGTGGTCGGCGATTTCAATTTTTGGGATGGCCGCGTGCATCCGATGCGCAAGTTGGTCGGAGGCGGGGCGTGGGAGATTTTCGTCCCCGGCGTCAAGGAAGGCGCGCATTATAAATTCGAGATCAAGGCGGCGAGCGGGGCGCTGCTTTTGAAGAGTGATCCGTTTGGATTCTTCTCCCAACACGGGAAAGAGACTTCTTCGATGGTCTACGACCTCGAGCGCTATCAATGGAGCGACCAGCAGTGGATGGCGGAGCGGCCGCAAAAGGAGTGGCACCAAAGCGCGATCAGCATCTACGAAGTGCATCTCGGTTCCTGGCGACGGGTGGCGGAGCAGGGCGACCGCTTCATCAGTTATCTGGAGTTTGCCGAAACGCTGCTGCCTTACGTGCTCGAGATGGGTTTCACGCATATCGAGTTACTCCCGATCGCGGAGCATCCGTTTGAAGGTTCCTGGGGTTATCAGGTCACGAACTACTATGCGCCGACCAGCCGGTTCGGGAATCCCGATGAACTCCGGCATTTTATCGACGCCTGCCATCGCGCCGGAGTCGGAGTGATCGTCGATTGGGTACCAGCGCATTTCCCGAAAGACGCGCATGGATTGGCGGAATTTGATGGGACCGACCTCTACGAACATGCCGATCCGCGGCAAGGGGAGCACCAGGATTGGGGGACGCTCATTTTCAACTTTGGACGTAACGAGGTGCGTAACTTCCTCACTGCCAACGCGCTCTTCTGGCTCGATAAATATCACATTGACGGTCTGCGAGTCGACGCGGTCGCTTCGATGCTTTACCTCG
>JALYOR010000079.1 GCA_030856765.1 Verrucomicrobiota bacterium
CCGTCGGGCTGCGGAAAATCGACCACGCTGCGCATGATCGCCGGGCTCGAGGAAATCTCGAAGGGCGACATTTTCATCGGCGACAAACGAGTGAACGATGTCGCGCCGAAGGATCGCGACATCGCGATGGTCTTCCAAAATTACGCGCTCTACCCGCACATGAGCGTCTACGACAATCTCGCCTTCGGCCTGAAGCTGCGGAAATTTCCCAAGCCGGAAATCAAGAGACGGGTGGTCGATGCCGCCAGCATCCTCGGGATCGAATCGTTGCTGGATCGGAAACCAAAAGCGCTTTCCGGCGGCCAGCGGCAACGGGTCGCAGTCGGGCGCGCGATCGTGCGGCAGCCGAAAGTTTTTCTCTTCGACGAGCCGCTCTCGAATCTCGACGCCAAGATGCGGGTGCAGATGCGGACGGAGATCACCAAGCTCCATCAGCGCCTGCAGGCGACGATGATTTACGTGACCCACGACCAGGTCGAAGCGATGACAATGGGCGACCGGATCGTGGTCATGAACGACGGCGTCGTGCAGCAAAATGACGCGCCGCTCACACTCTATAATGAGCCGGTGAATTTGTTCGTGGCCGGCTTTCTCGGCAGTCCTCCGATGAACTTCGTCACCGGCACGCTCAAGGAGGACAAAGATAGAATCCGCTTCACCGAGATCGAGGGCGGCACGATCGACGTCGCCTTTCCTGCGGCCGACCGGCCGGCCGCGCGGGAGTTTGTGGGCAAGAATGTGATCATGGGAATCCGTCCCGAAGATCTGGAGGTCGCGACCTTTACCCGCAAAGAAGGCAAGGCGGCCGGGGTGGGATTTCCGGCCATCGTCGACATCGTCGAGCCGATGGGAGCGGAGACGAATCTTTATCTGCAAACCGGCGCGCACACTTTGGTTTGCCGGAGCCAAGGCGCGTTCGATCACCGCGAAGCCGGCCACCGCTTCCAGTTCGAGGTGAACCTGGCCAAGGCTCATCTCTTCGATCCAGTCTCGACCAAGCGTATCCGCTAAAATGCCCGGAGCAGGCAGCGCTTTGGTCCGCGTAACCGAACCATCCGGAACCATCGAGCGAGCCGGTTCAGCGCCGGAGGGCGCGGCTTCGAAAAATCCGGCGAAGCTTCCTACGAGTGTAAAAAGTAAAGGGTGGAAAGGTATCCCAAGCTTGACGGTCTTAACCAATTTCCTCGGCGACCGCTCTTTAGCGGCCTTCTTTTTATTTCGGAGAGATTTGCTTGCGATCGGATGCGCGCCTCGCGTATAAAAGGGTTTTCCCGTAAAAAACCGAACCGGAGATCAACGTGAACCAACAATTACTTGCCGAAATTGGCCGCACCCAACGCCTCGAAATTCTCAATACGCTCAAACGGACGCGCGGCCTATCCGTGAACCAGCTCGTCGCGAAAATGAAGATGAGCTACATGGGGATCAAGCAGCATTGCCTGACCTTGGAACGCGATGGTTACCTCGATACCTGGCGACGCCCGCAAAAGATGGGACGCCCGGAAATGGTCTATCGCCTGACCCGCCGCAGCCACGGACTTTTCCAGGCCGACAGCAACGCTTTCACCGTCGATCTGCTCCAGTCGATCAAGGACATCCACGGCTCAAACGCCCCGGAAAAGCTGCTCTACAATTTGTTTGAGCGGAAAACCGCCGAGCTGAAAGAAAAGGTCAAAGGCGACACGGTCGAAGAGCGGGCCAGATCCCTCGCCGCCATCCGCGACGAGGAGGGTCACATGTCGCAGTTTACCAATGACCCGAACGACGGCGGTCCGCAGATTCTCGAATGTCACTCCCCGATCATGAACCTGATCGAGGAGTACGAGATCATTGGCCGGCTGGAGCAGGATATGTTTGAGAAAGTTCTCCAGACCTCGGTGCGCCGGGAGGAGACTCGGACCTCCGGGCTCTACGAAGCGGCTTTTTACTTCGCGCTCTAGCGGGTTCGGCCCGGCGTTCGTTTTCGCTCACAATCTCTGTCATCCCGATCCGCCGGAGGACGGAGAGGGACCCTCATTGCAATAGACGCGTCCGCTAACCAACAACTCGCCACCTGCTCTAGAGAGATCCCTCCCCGCCCTGCTCCGGCTCGGGATGACAGCGCTAGCGACGTCGCGTGAGTTTAGTCTTGCGCGGGCTCCGGGTAGCACACACACGCGCCCGTCGGCGAGTTTGTTCTTTCGCCTTCCGCCGATTTCGGTTGATTGAACGATGCCCAGTCAATTTCCCGCCGCCGTCATCGAGGACCTCCAGCCGCTCCTCGATGGAGGCCGTTACCCGATCAAACGCGTCGTCGGCGAGGACGTGGTGGTGGAGGCGGATATCTTCAAGGACGGACACGACATCGTCGCGGCGGCGTTGAAGTGGCGGGTCCTCGGTCAGACCGCCTGGCATGAAACGGCGATGAAGCACGTCGACAACGATCGCTGGCGCGGCGTCTTTTCAGTCTACGAAAATGCGACCTACGAATACACGGTCGAAGCCTGGACCGATGTTTTCGGCGGTTGGCAGCATGAGTTTGCAGCCAAATTCGAAGCCGGCCTGTCCAACCTGACGAGCGAGAAACTGGAAGGCGCCACCCTTCTCACCGCCGCTGCCAAACGCGCCCGCGGGGCCGATGCGAAGCGTTTGCGCGAGTTTACCGAAGAAATGCGCAGCGGCCAGGACGCGACCGTTAACCGCCTCGCGCATTCCGGCGAACTCGAAGTACTGATGGCGACCTACGCCGCGCGTTACGGCGCGACGCAATATATTCCCGCCCCCCGCGCGACGGTCGATCGCGTAGCCGCGCGGACCGCGGCTTGGTACGAATTCTTTCCCCGTTGCGCGGAGGGGAAGGCCAACCGCGGCTCGACTTTTCGCGACTGTCTCCCCCGGGTCGACGACGCCAAGGCGATGGGTTTCGACGTGATTTATTTCCCGCCCATCCATCCGATCGGCCTCACCAATCGAAAAGGACGGAATAATTCCGTCACCTGCGCACCAGGCGAGCCAGGAGTGCCTTACGCGATCGGAAACCGCAGCCTCAATTGCCCGAATGGCGGCGGGCACAAGGATGTCGAACCGTCGTTAGGCACGCTCGAGGATTTTGCCTGGCTGGAGAAGGAAATCCGCAGCCGCGGGCTGGAGGTCGCGCTCGACTTTGCGATCAACTGCTCGCCCGATCATCCCTACGTCGCGGAGCATCCGGAGTGGTTCTACAAGCGTCCCGACGGCACGATCAAGTACGCCGAGAATCCGCCGAAGAAGTACGAGGATATCTATCCGCTCAACTTCCGCTGCGCCAATTGGCAGGAACTCTGGGATGAGATGACGAGCATCATCCTCTTCTGGACCGAGCGCGGAGTGCGCACTTTCCGAGTCGACAATCCGCACACTAAACCGGTCGCCTTCTGGGAATACCTCATCGCGCAAGTGCGGGCGAAGTTTCCCGATACCATCTTCCTTTCCGAGGCCTTCACCCGTCCGAAAATGATGAAGGCGCTGGCCAAGGCCGGCTTTACCCAGAGCTACACTTATTTCACCTGGCGGACCGAGAAAGAGGAGCTGACCGAATACTTCACCGAGCTCACCCAGACGGAGATGATCGAATATTTCCGCGGCAACCTGTTCACCAACACCCCGGATATTTTGCCCTTTCACCTGCAGACAGGCGGACGGCCGATGTTCCAAATTCGCGCGGTCCTCGCCGCGACGCTTTCGAGTGTTTACGGCATCTACAGCGGCTTCGAGTTGTGCGAAAACGCGGCACTCCCCAGTCGCGAAGAATACTACGACTCGGAGAAATACCAGCTCAAAGAGCGCGATTGGGACGCACCCGGGAACATCAAGGTGCTGATCACCAAGTTGAACCAGATCCGGCGCGAAAATCGTGCCCTGCATCTTTACGACAACCTCCGCTTCCATCCGAGCGACAACGATTCCGTGCTCTTCTACAGCAAAATGACGCCGGCGCGCGACAGCATCATCCTGGTCGCGGTCAATCTCGACCCGCTTTACAGCCAGATGGGATATGTCGAAGCGCCGATCGAAGAATTTGGGGAACTCGGAGGCGACAGCTATGAGGTGCACGATCTGCTGACCGACGCCCGTTACGTCTGGCATGGGAAGCGCAATTATATCGCGCTCCATCCCGGCGTGCAGCCGGCCCATATCTTCCGTGTCCGAAGACTGTAAGAACCGCTCTGCTGGTCCTCTCCCGGTGGTGCGAGACTCCGTCGAGCCCGGCAGTGGACGCGACTTTCCGAAGCGATCCTTTTTCCAGCTCGACGGAGTCTCGCACCGCCGGGAATCCCGACTCGCGTCGCCGGCGCTGCCTAACAATGAACGCCATTTCCTCTTGGGTTACCCTCGTTCCCAAGCTGAGCTTGGGAACGCACTTGTCTTGGAAGCTCTGCTTCCTCCCATTCCCGCAGGCAGGCGCCTTGCCAACCAGAGCCGCATGGCAAGACGAAGCAGAGCTTCGCGGACACTGGCGTTCCCAAGCTCAGCTTGGGAACGAGGAAGGGAGGAAGGTGAGATTTTGATGATCGGGTCGTAACGGATGCGTAGCTGGCTCCCACTCGCCCTCTGTGTCCTCTGCGCTCTCTGCGGTTAGGTAAACCCTCCTAAGGCACAACCGTGAGCGTGAGATCATTGCCGTCGCCGCCGGAGTAGCTGACTTGGAGGTTGTGCCCGTTCACATTCACGATCCCACCATCGGGCAGATTGCTGAAGGTGCCGTTGATTGGGTTCGCGCTCGTGTTGCTGAGCACGGTCAGGGTTAGCCCGCGTTTCAGGCTGCCCTGGGT
>JALYOR010000092.1 GCA_030856765.1 Verrucomicrobiota bacterium
TTTGTCCATGAGATTGATCTCTTCCCAGGTTTGCAGGGGGACGCTGCCGGGAAGACAGCGTGGGCAATCCGCCTGAGGCGAATCAGCCTGAAAGAAGGAGGGCGAATATGGATGCGCCCCCTCGCTACGTCAACCGCGCGAGGCCGGGGTCAACGCCCCCGGCTACAAGGAGGGGGTGCGCAGCCACCGCGGTGCCAGCGCAAAAAGCAAAAACGGCAGGCCATTCCTAGCCTGCCGTCCCTGTTGTTGAATGCTTTGTTGTCTTACTGAAGCGGTTCGTTCACGGCCGCTTCCGCGTTGATGAAGCCGTAGCCATCAAGTGTGGTGTAGCCGCTGCCGATCCGATTCTTGAACTCCCCGTTGAAGAGGCCATTGCTGGTCGTGCCGCTGAAGGTCATGCCACCAGGAGCGACGGTGCCCTCAGGAATGAGGACGTTGGCTCCGAGCAGGTCGGCCGAGTTGCCGCCAACGGTGCCGTTCGGCCCGAAGGCGTCCGCTTCGTCACGATCGACGCCGAAGTTGAAGCCTTCACCGCCGGTGAGAGCGCCGGAGGCGATGTTGATCGTCAAGGTGTAGAAGTGGTTGTCGACCAACGCAGGCGGAGGCGCCTGATTGGAGAGCGTGCCATTGATTTCGCCCGAGCTGACACCCTTGGTGTCACCCACCGCGAAGGGGAATCCCAAAGTGGGAGCGCGGTTATCGAAGACCAAGCCAGGACGCGAGGTGAAGCCCTCCGTGGCATCAAACGGTTCCGTCGTGTTACCGGCGGTGGCATCGGTCGCCTCCGGATTCAGGACCAGCTGCGTGAGCTCTCCCTGGCCTTGGAAGAAGACTCGGAAGGCATTCGGATTCATCGTGCTGATCAGGCTGTTGCCATCCGACCTCAGGCGCAGGCTGACCCGCGACGGGCCCGAGCGCGCGCGACCGGTGGCCTGATATGGATCCAAGTCGTGCGGGAACGCACTGCGCTGCAAGACGCCGCGCATCTGCTCGGGCGTGACGGAGCCGGGACCACCGTTGGCTTCCAGGACCAGGGCCGCGATGGCCGCAGCATGCGGCGCGGCGGCGGAGGTGCCGAAGAAGTTCGGGAAGAGATCCTTATCCTGTGTTGCATCGGAGACGAAGAAGGTGGTGTTCGCACCATCCATCGCGGCCATGTCTGGCTTCTCGCGCACTTCCGGTTGCGCCAGCCGATTATTGTCCTTGTCGAAGGCAATAATGGACGGACCGGGGGAGGTGAAGCCTTCCGGAATGAAGGGAGGATAGAAGGCGTAGGCCGCCACCCCGTTGGCGCCGGTGGCCGAGTTATGGCCGAAGGTGATCGGGGTATTGTTGAAGGTAAAATACTCCTGCGGTTCACCGGAGGTGAAGGTGACATAGCGGACGCGGCTGGCCGGCTGCGGATTAGGCGGCGGCGTATTCGAGCGGGCGATGACGACCTGCACGATGTTGCCGGCGGTCGTCTGGCTCGGCAGGACCTGCGAGATCTCGATCGGACGATTAGTCTGGATATTATTCTCGCCGGAGGCACCGATGAAATTACCGTTTCCATCGAAGAACAGCAGGTTAAAGTCCGTCGTGATCAGCTGCTCGCCGGTGGCTTCGTCCACAGAATAATCGTAGACTCCCCCGGTCGGGCTTCCAAATTGCGTCACCACCACCGTGTAGGTGCCGGTCTGCGTGAGAAAGATGAGCAGCACTTCGTCCGTGCCCGTGTCCTGCGTCACGATCGAAGTTCCATCTGGCGCAATCAGCTCGATGATGGCGTCGAAGGTCGGCGTGGTCGGATTGGCCGAAACCGAAATCTGGACCCGCTCACCCGCCATTCCAGGGAAAGTGAACTCATCAGAACCCCCCGGCGGCACCGTGCCGGTACCGTTGACAATCGTATCGCCGAGCGAGACCGGGTTGACGTCGTAGGGATCGTCCCATTGGAAGTCGAAAATAGCCGCCAAGGTACCGGTGGAACTGCCTCCGATAAGTACATTCTGTGCGATATCCTGCTGGCCGGCATCCGGATTGAAGTTATGGAAGCCGCCCGCGTAAAACTCCGGCGGAACATTCGCCAGATTGATGTTAGTCCCGTTCGTGGCGGTGCCGTCATTCGGGACGAGACGGAAGTCGGAGTAGTAACCCTGCGTCGCGGGCCGATTGCCCGCCGAGGAAAAATAGGAAACGCCGTCGGCGAAAACATCATCCACCGCGCGGGCCACGATGGTGTCCTCGAACATGCCTTCAGCGAAATAAATCACGTCATCGACGATCACATTGGCCCCAGCGCCACCCTCTGAGGTGGGTGCGGCAAGGAGTCGGATGTTGTTGGCAAACCCGATCTCTCCAGTGTTCGCGGTCGCGAAGGCCTGGTTGGCCATGGGAGCCATGTCGTGCACGATCTGGCACATCGCGCGGCCTTCGTCGGTGCTGAGCGGGAAATCTTCCAGCACGAGGACCGGCGTCGAATTGTTAGGATTGCCCGGGCCGGGAAGATCGCCTGAGGCAACATCATCAGCGGCATGGGTAAGGGCGGTCGACGAGGTGTCGAAGGAATTCGAAAGCACCCCGACCATGATGCCTTTGCCCGTGATCCCAGTCACCGGTGTGACATCCTGGTTGGTGATCTGGTCGACGCGGTGCTGGTGCACGCCCTGGCTGGTCGTCGCACCGACGTTGTATACCGGCGCAAGTGACAGGAAGACCGACGACACCCCGCGGGTGTTGGCCAGTTGCGTCACTCTTTCCGCCGGGATGTAGGCGTTTAGAGCGCCGCCTTTGTACTTCAAGTCCTCGGCGGTGATCGTTAGGTCCTTGATCTTCGCAACGTTGTCGCGGGCTCCAGGATTCTTCAGATAAACCGAGACCAGAAGGCGCCCCTGGCCATCGCGGATCGCACGGTCGCCGAGGTCGACATTGGAGCCGGTGCCAGGAGCGTCCACCTGCTGACCGGCCTTGGCGGCCATGTCGCGGGCGACGGCCTTGGCGAGGTTGCCACCAATGTTTTTCGGGTTCTGAGTTGCGGCGGTAAGGAGGGCGGGCAGGGCCAGGCTCAGGCACACGGCGAGTGCCATGCGCTTGAGGCCGGCCGCCGAACCACATCCCCGACGTGGAGCAAAGTTATCGGTAAATCGTGAATTAATTTTCATGTGTTTTGTTGGTGTATCTCCCTGCGTTGATGTTCATCACCGAACGGCGATCATTACTGGAACTTAATGTTTACGGGCTTAAACCCGCGAAAGTCAAAACAATTCCGAGAAAAAAAGGTTTCAGCCTCCCTTCCTGCGCCCCTGAGTCGCGGGAGCAATCCTCGTTAGTCCCTAAACTAACGATCTTGTAAGCTTCTACGAGCGTGCCCACTGTTTTTGGCTCTGCGCTGACCTCAATAAGAAGAGCAGCGGGCCGATCATTTCCCAAAGTGTTTGCGGAATAAGAGCGAGCCACACATGCTCGCATGGACATCCTATGATCCACACACTTCGAACAACGCTGTTGCGACTGCCAATCTTGGCGGCTGCAGTCCTTCTCTTCGTGACGCCTGGCACCCTGCACGGGCAATCCGGCGGGCGAGCGTGGGGCACAGTGCCTAGTCCAAATACAGGGTTTGGTCCCAACCAACTCTTCAAGGTGGACGTCCTCAATCAAAGTGACATCTGGGCGGTCGGCAGCTTCGGCGACTTTACGGACCCGGAGCCGCAGGTGCAGCACTGGGATGGCACGAGCTGGCAAGTTGTGCCTTTGCAGTCCGGTCTCGATGGGGACCTCCTTGATGTGGCCGCCGTGTCCGCTAACGATGTTTGGTTCGTTGGTGGCGAAGCGAACAATGGCCACGCCCTCATTTTCCACTGGAACGGGACCAGTATCACCCAGGTCACCAATCCCAATCCGGGCAGCTACAATCGCTTCTATGATGTGACCGCGGTCTCGGCTAACGACGTCTGGGCGGTCGGCGAATACGCAGTCAACGGCGGTGTGAGCCAGACCTTGATCGAGCATTGGAATGGCAGCACCTGGACTCAGGTGGCCAGCCCCACCTTGCAGGGCAACTACACTCAGTTCAACGGTGTCTCGGCCGTTTCGGCCAACGATATTTGGGCGGTGGGCGAAGCCGGCTCGAACACCTTTGCGGCCCATTGGAATGGCACCGCCTGGGTGGAAGTGCCGACCCCGAAAGTCTCGTTCTCATCTCTCCGGGATGTCTCCGCCGATGCGGCGGGCGTGGTCTGGGCAGTCGGCGATAAATCGGGAGGCACCCTGACCGAGCGCTGGACGGGTCAGGCGTGGGAAGTGGTGCCGAGCCCCGCTCCGGGCGGTTTCTTTAACGACCTGACCGGCGTGACGGTGATCTCGGCCAATGACGTCTGGGCGGTCGGCTACTACGATGTGAGCGGAAACTTCAAGACCTTCGCGATCCATTGGGACGGCGCCAAGTGGACCCAGACGGGGAGTCCTAGCCCTGATCTATCCTATAGCGTCTTCAACGGCGTCGATGCCGATAGCCTCGGTAACGTCTGGGCAGTCGGTAAAGGGGAAGGAACATTGGTCGCCAAGCTAAATGGATCCGCCTTCGAAGCGGTGCCGAGCGCCAACTCCGGCACCGGCGCAAACAACCTGAAGAGCATCTCGGCCGCCGCCCCTAACGACATCTGGGCAGTCGGAACTTCCGGCGAAGACTTAATCACCATGCATTGGAACGGCACGATGTGGACCATCGTCCCGACGCCTGACTTTACCGTCGCCTCCTCGCTCGATGGGGTGGTGGCGATCGCGGCTAACGACGTCTGGGCAGTCGGTTTCACGGGCGATCCGAACAACTCCGATTCGAGCAACGTCATTCTGCATTGGAATGGCAGTGTCTGGTCGATCGTCCCGAGCCCGAACCCAGGCGGCCGGCGCCTGGACAAGCTGCACGACGTGGCGGCCATTTCCTCGAATAACGTCTACGCGGTCGGCGAGTATGTCGACAATAGCGGGCGCGAGCTCGCTACCATCCTGCACTGGGATGGCGCGGTCTGGACGGTGGTGCCAAATAATTGCGGCCCGCTTTTCGGAATCAGCGCGCTGGCCGCCAACGACATCTGGGCGGTCGGTTATCAGAGCTGCCACTTCGACGGCACGACCTGGACTTCCATTCCGATCCCGCAAGACGGCGGAGGAATCACCCTGGCCGATGTCTCGGCCGCGACGACCAATGACGTCTGGGCCGTCGGCGTCAGTGTTTTCTGCGACGGCTTCACCTGTTACTTCTCCTCCTACGCGATCCATTGGAACGGGACTCAGTGGGTCTTGACCGATCCTCCGGGCACCTCGCTCGGCGGTGTGCAGGCCATGGGGCGCAACAGAGCGGTCGCGGTAGGAACATTTAGCCTGGGGACATTGATCGCCCGCTCCAATGGGAAGAGTTGGGAGGAGATCCCGAGCCCCGATCCCGAAGCGGGTGGCGGTCTCAACGAAATCACCTCGACTACCGGCAAGCTTTGGTCGGTCGGATCGTTCTACACCAGCGACTTCGAACAGCGGACGCTGATTCTCGATAATCCATCCGAGACCCAGGGCACCGTGGTCGGAAACGCCGGAGCGAGTGGCGCGACCATTTCCTGGTTCGGCGCCACGACCGGAGCGACGACGAGCGACATCTTCGGTAATTACGGAGCGGCCGGTCTACCGGCTGGTAGTTACACCTTTGTCGCCACTTACCAAACCTGCACACCAGTGATCGCGACGGTCCAGGTGATCGCGGGTAAAACCGTCCGGCAGAACTTCACCATCACCTGCCCCTAAACTGCTGCGCGCGGTGGTCACAGACCGCCGCTACAAGCGCGTCCGGCGCGGCGAAGTTCAATCCTTCGCCAGTGCGGTCGCGCCCGCCTCCGCCAACTCGGCGGCCGGCGGCTCGACCCACTTGCCGTGCTCGCGGATGAGGTCCTGCAAACGATCGACCGCTTCCGCCTCTGGGATATTGAATTTCACCGCGGTTTTCCCGACGTAGAGGTTTACCTTGCCGGGCGCCCCGCCGACGTAACCGAAATCCGCATCCGCCATTTCGCCCGGGCCGTTCACGATGCAGCCCATGATCGCAATCTTCACGCCTTTGAGGTGAACCGTGGCCGCCTTGATCTTCGCCGTCGTGGTCTGGAGATTGAAAAGCGTGCGGCCACACGAGGGGCAGGCGACATAATCCGTCTTGAAAATCCGGGTCCCGGCGGCCTGCAGGATATTATAGGACAACCGCAACGCTTGCCCCGGTCCGTGCTCGCCCTGGACGAGGATGGCGTCGCCGATGCCGTCGCAAAGGAGCGAGCCGATGTTCGTCGCCGCGTTCAAAAGAGTCGGTAGAAATTCCGCTTCGGGACTGCCGGAAATCGTCAGGCTATCCTTCAGTAAGATTGGATGCCGCGGCTCCAATTTTGCCGCGAGCAGGCGATAGGCGGCGATCACCGGAAGATCGAGGCCATCACCAACCGCGACCATCTTCGCATCGGCGCTTCCGTTGAGCGACGCGATCCACGCATCGTCCCGCGGATCCAGCTCAACCACACCGGAGTCTTCGTAAACGAACTCCGGCTTGAAATCGCCCATCCGACCGACTTTGTGCGCGATCTTCTCGAAATTCTCCCGCCGGATCGCGACTCGCACCGTCTCCTCGCCACCAAGGGGGACGTTGTAGCCGGGGTCGCTGACCCCGGCCGGTACGGATGACGCACCGTCGTTAAGCCGGGGACCGGGGACGCCGTTAGGGCCGGGGCCGGGGTCGGCGACCCCGGCTACAGTGATTGTCTCGCTCGCCCGCCTCTGATAAGAAAACGGATCGAAGGAAAGACCTGCACTCGGATTTCGGAGCGCTGGTGAAGAACTTTCCGCGGCCGTCGTCTCGACCAAAGCCCGCGCCACCGGAATCTCGTGGATGCTGTCCTCGGTGAGCGAAACGCGGATCGTGTCCCCGATTCCGTCGCGCAAGAGCGATCCGATCCCGATGGCACTCTTGATCCGAGCG
>JALYOR010000094.1 GCA_030856765.1 Verrucomicrobiota bacterium
GCGAAGATGACCATCTTTTCGTACTTGTTCTCGTCGCGTTCCTCGCGCCAGCGTTCGTGGTAGCGATACTGTTTGCGACCACGATCGTCCCGACCGGTCGCCTGCAGATGGCCGTTCGGCGAAGGACAGATCCAGACGTCGGTGTAGGCCGGCGGAACCGCAAGCCGGTTGATGCGCAGGATGCGCGCTTCGTCGTGGATCTCTTTTCCCTCGGTATCGAAGTAGACGAATTTTTTTCCACGGCGCTTGCGAGTGTAGCCGGGCTTTGCGTCGGTTACGTAGCGGAGCCCCGCTTCCTCGGCCGCCTCCTCCGGATCGGTGACGACCTCAAGCGCAGCGATTTTCTTCTTTTCCTGGCGGATAGTGCGGGCAGTGGTGGCCACGCAAGCAATACGCACGGCAAGGGCGCGGAGGACGCTTCCATTTGAAGACGGTTCGTGGACCACTAGGCCGAGGAGATTTGGCCGATGAAAACAGCAAAGGTAATCTTGGAAACGGAGCGGCTCGTTCTGCGCCAACTGACTACCGGCGACGCAGCCTTCATGTTGGAATTGATGAATGAGCCGGGGTTCATCAAATATGTCGCCGACCGCGGTATCCGGACGAAGGCGGACGCGGCCACCTACCTGGCGGAGAAGATTCTGCCTAGCTATAAGAAGTTCGGTTTCGGTTTTTATCGAGTGGAGTTGAAGGAATCCGGCACAGCGATCGGAATCTGTGGACTGGCCAAGCGGGACACTCTCGATGACGTCGACGTCGGGTTTTCCATCCTGGTAAGATTTGGCGGCCGCGGTTACGCCTCGGAGGCGGCGGTGGCGATGTTGAACTATGGCCGTAAGATCCTCGGACTGAGCCGCATCATTGGGATCACCGCACCGGAAAACTCGGTGTCAATCCACCTGCTCAAGAAACTCGGGCTCCGCTACGAGCGAAAGATTCATTTGCCGGGGTTCGGTCCGGAAACGCTGATCTTCGGATAGGCGAGCGGTTTTAAGTCCGCCCAAGCCTTCCCCTACCCGACCAATCTCGGGCGGACGCGGCATGGCCATTGCTATAATTATCATACTTACTAGCATGAACAAAAATCTTCTCTCCCGCTTGTCCATCTTCGGCCTCGGCTTGATCTCACTCGCCTTCCTTAACCTCTCCGCTCCTCAAGCTTTGGCCCGGACCAACCCCGAGCCCACCGAATATTTCGCCACCGCCAACGACGGCACCCAACTCCATTGGGTCGTGTATACGCCGACAACCAGCGGTCCCTGGCCCGTGGTCCTACTCATTCACGGCGGCAATTTCAAAGGCGGCGGTCCCACCAGTTCGCCCCAATCTATCGATTGTGGTCGCGACCTCGCGGCAACGGGTTTCATCGCTTTTTCCATCGAATACCGTCTCGCTCCCGACGGGGCCTTAGCCGGACAAGTTTCCGATGGCCGTTTTCCAGACCAGTCGGACGACGTGAGACTTGCCATTCTGGCCGCACGGCAAGACGCCCGCTGCAATGGTCAGGTCGGCATCATCGGAGGCTCGGCCGGCGGCTATTTTACGGCGTTGTCCGCCGGCACAGGAACCATCGGAGAAGATCGGATCGACGTCGGGGTCAGCCTTTCAGGCGCCTATGATTTCTCCGATACGACGCCTGATCCAAATCTCGCCGGCTTCCAGGATACGGTGAACAACTACGTCGGCACCTCGGACGTGGAAGCGTTGAAAGCCGCCTCCCCCGTTTATCTGGTCGATAATGCCACGGCTCCGCTCTTTCTCATCAACACCGAAAATGACACGATGCCCTTCAGCCAGCTCGCCGATATGACGGCCAGGCTGGATGCGCTGGGCGTGACCAACTATCAGGCCCTCACGTTGCCGGGCAGCCAGCACTCGTTTTCTTATTGGGGCTTGGTCAAAGACCAGGCGATCCAATTTCTCGCCGACCGCTTTGCCGGTGTGCCGGTTCCGGAACCGACCGCGACCCCGGCTGCAACTGCGTCTCCCACGCCGCCTCCCGCCGTCGCCCCGACGCCGTCGAAGATGCTGCTCAACGTCTCCACTCGAGTGCACGTGCAGGACGGTAACGGAGTGATGATCGGCGGTTTCATCATCAGTGGCGCCAAGCCCAAGAAAGTCATCTTACGGGGCATCGGGCCCTCCCTCGCCGCGGCCGGGGTCAGCGATGTGCTGACCGACCCCGTGCTCGAGGTCTATGACGCAGCGGGAACGCTCGTCGCGCAGAACGACAACTGCTCCTCTCTGACGGCCGATCGCTTTGAGCCCGGATTCAAACCGCAGGACGGTCATGAATCTTACATCTCGACTCTCCTTCCAGAAGGCAGCTATACCGCCGTGCTCCGGGGAGTGAACGGCACTGTCGGCGTCGGCCTTTTCGAACTCTACGACCTCGATCCCGCCAGCGCCCGGATTATCAACATCTCCACCCGCGGCGAAGTCGGCCTCGGCAGCGACGTGATGATTGGCGGATTCATTATCGGCGGCGAAGAACCGGCGAAGGTCATCGTTCGCGCGATTGGGCCTTCGCTGGCCGCGAACAACGTCCCGGACGCCTTGGCGGACCCCATGCTTTCACTCTACAACGCCGACGGCTCGCTCATCTTCTCCAATGACAACTGGCGCAGGGCGCAGGAGCAACAGATCGTCGACTCCGGCGTGCCGCCGACGGACGATCGGGAAGCGGCGATCGTCGCCACCCTCAGGCCAGGCGGTTACACCGCGATGCTGAGCGATGCCGGAGATAAAGGTGGTGTGGCCTTGGTCGAAATCTATAACCTGGAAACCGAGTAGCCGCCTTCGGCCTCAGGCGCCGTAGGACTTGCTAAACTTCTTCTTCGACTCCGTCTCCGGTTCCGCCGCAGGCGGAGTCGAGGTCGACTCCGCGGGGCGATCTTCCGTCGCCGCCGACGAAGCCGCCGGAGCCGCTGCTTCGGATTGCGCCCGAGGTGCACCGCCACCAGCCTGCGAAGCCTCGACAAAAGCCATTTGCAGGCTGGCCAGCGCGTTGCGCAAGACCGTCGATTCTTCGCTGGTCAGATTACCCCGAGTTTTTTCCTGAATCATCGCCAACTGGTCGATGAACATCCGGGCCACTTCCAGGTTCACTTCTGCCTGACCCGTTTGCGGGTTGGGAATTTGGCCGAGGAAAAGAGCGGCGTTTTGCGCCTGCATCATGACGAACTCGATGAAGCGCTGGGTTAATTCCCCGGATTGGGTGGTGGTTTGGACTTCGGCCATAGGAAAGTTGAGAGTTGAGAGTTAGGAGTTGAGAGAAAAACTTACTTCGGCCGGGCGCACAGTGGCCAGAACATACGGCTGTTGGAAGTATTTTGCAGCCACTCGCTGGACATCCTCGACCGTGATCAGGGCGATTTCTTCCTCCAACTTCCGGTAGTGATCAAAGCCGAGCCCGTAAAGTTCGTCGAGCGCGGCCATGTAACCGAACGAGTCGTTGCTCTGGTTGGCGATCCGCTGCTGGCCGATCAGTTTTTTCTTCGCCCGGGCGAGCTCGTCGCTCATTAGGCCAGTCGTGGCCAGTTTCCCGATTTCATCGAGGAGCGCGGCCTTGACCGGTTCGAGCTTGCCCGGATCGGTCCCGAGATAGAAAGCAAATAACCCCGGCACCAGACCCTGCATCTGGCTGGCACCGACGTAGTAGGCGAGCCCCATCTCTTCCCGGATCCGGACGAAAAAGCGCGAACCGAGGTCGCTGCTCGCTTCGTCAATTAATTCCAGTGCATAACGATCGGGGCTAAACATATCCGCGCCGCGGTAGCCGACCATCAAGACGCCTTGCGCCTTTTCTTTCAGTTCCTCGACCGCGACCGTGCCGATGAGCGGAGGCGAAGGCGCAGCGTCAGCCAGGGCGAGATCACCCGTGGGCATTCCCACGAGGAGTTGCTCGAACAGCGCGCGCACTTCGGCGGACTTCACCTTGCCGAAGATCGAGATGACGCAATTCTTCGCCACCACAAGGTGATCGCGAAACGCAAGCAGGTCCCCTTGGGTCAGACGCCCCACGGCGCCCGGCGTTCCCTTCACCCGCAAGGCGTACGGGTGGCCCCCAAAAAGCGCGCCGCGCAGAATGTTGCGCGCGACCGTGGTCAGATGTTCTTCGTCATCCCGGATGCCGGCGAGCTGCACTTCCTTTTCCCGCGCGACTGCTTTTTCGGCCATGTTCGCGTGGAGCAGGATATCGCAAAGCAATTCCGCCCCGAGTGCGAGGTCGGGCTCCGTCACGTCGAGCGAAACGCTGAAGCTGTTATTGCCGGCGTCGCTGCCGAGGTTGCCCCCGACCGCTTCGATGGTATCGGCAATTTGCTCGGCCGTGCGGGTCTTGGTACCCTTCACCATCACCTTGGACATCAAGCGGGTGATGCCATTGTCGGCGGAAGTTTCTGCAAGCAAACCGCCCCGAAAGACCGCCACCATCGAGACGAGCGGCAAGCGCGCGTCCTCGCGCACCAGCAACCGCAATCCGTTGCTGAGCTCAAATTTCTCGACCTCACCGGCGGTGATCGCAACCGCTTCGGCGCTTTTCGCGGCCAGAGTCTCCTTTGGGTTCAGGGAGACCACCGTCAGGTTGTCCTCGACCAGATACTTTTTCGCGACCCGCTGGATGTCCTCGAGCGACACCTTCTGCATCGCTTCCAGATAGTCGCGGGTGAAATTGAGGTTGCGGGTGACGAACCAATTCGAGCCGAGATCGGAAGCCTGGCCGCGCATGGTGGTGAGCGAGCCTAACGAATGGCCAAGTGAAATTTTCTTGGCTTTCGCCAGCTCGGCCGCGGTCACACCGTCGCGCTGCAATTCTGCGACCAGGGCCAAAATGGTCCTTTCGGCCTCGACGCGATGCTCGGGCTCGAGAGTGGCATCGATGCCGAGCAATCCCGGGTCGCCCGGAGTGTAGGAGAAGGCCGAGATGCCGAAGACCAGACCGGTTTCTTCGCGCACCTGGCGATAGAGCCGCGAGCTGCGGCCGTCGCCGAGAATGGTGGAGAGTAGATCGAGCGCAGGCACATCGGGATGGGTGATCTCCGGCACGTGCCAGGCGAGCGCGAGACGGGTCAGTTCCGTGGCAAATTCTTCGTTCACTTCGCGCCGGCCCTGCTGCGCCGGTTCCGCCGCGATGTAGGAAGGTGGCAACGAACGCGCGGGATAGGCTTCGAAATATTTGGCCAGTTGAGCGTAGACCTCTTCGGCGTCCACGTCCCCCACCACCGTGAAAGTGAGGTTGTTAGGCACGTAGCGGGCCCGATAATATTCCGCCACGTCCGCCTGGGTCAGCTGGTCAAAGATTTGTAGCTCACCGATAACCGGCAACCGATAGGGATGCCGCTGGTAAGCGGTCTTGAACATGAGCTGCCCGACCACCCGGTCGGGATCATCGAAGCCCATCGCAAACTCACGCCGAATCACTTCCTGTTCCTTGAGATATTCCTCAGCCGGGAGGGTGGAATTCATGGTCGCGTCCGAAAGGATGTCGAGCGCGCTCGCGACGCCCTCCTTCGGTACATCGATCCAATAGACGGTGCGATCGAACGAAGTGTAGGCGTTAATGTAACCGCCCTGGTCCTGCACGCTTTGCGCGATCGAATTGGGCGAGCGCGTTTTGGTTCCCTTGAAGAGCATGTGCTCGAGAATGTGGGAGAGTCCGGCTCCGAGATGGCGTCCCTCGTCGATGCTGCCCGTGCCGCACCACGCCTGGACACTCGCCACCGGTGCGCTGCGGTCGACCTGCACAATGATGGTGAGGCCGTTAGGCAGAGTCCACTTCTGCGCCGTGACCGGAGGAAAGGTGATCGCAGGCGAGCCGGTCGGCGGGGTGGTTTGGAGTCGAGCAGTGGTCAACATGAGAAAGAAAACGGGCAACCAGCGAGAGCCGGCGGCCTCATGAAAGCTTCGGCGCGGGCAAGGCAGGCGGCAACCCGGCCGGCGTCGCTTTCTCGGGCAGGAACGGTTTCACGAAAGCGTCGTGGAAGGTGTAGACCGATTTGAAGTCCTCGGGAGAATCCTGCTCCGTTTTTCCGAAAATCCCGGCCCCGATCAGATTGAAAACCATCGCCCCGATATCCTCGCAGCGCTCAATGCCCCAATAGGAGAAAACGGTCAGCGCCATGGGGCCAAATTCCTTCAGGGCGTAAAGCCGCACGCCGTCGAGCAACTCCGGACCGGCCACGTGCCGGACGGCGGCGCCTTTGGTTTTCTTCTGCTGCTTGGTCGTGTAATCGAGCGCATCCCGCAGGAACACGTAAGCGTCGCGGTGGTAGCGCTGGTCGGCAGCAACGATCGAATCGAGGGCTTCGGCAAATCCAATTTTTTGCATGGCAAGGGAGCTGCTCAGGGAAGGAGCGAGCGCTATGATAATCACCAACTGCAGCCGGAGCAAATAGTGTAAAGTCTGATGATGCGTCTCGTTCTCCTCTCTCTTTTGCTCCTGGCGCTCGGCTCAGCGGCACCGGCCCGTGAGCGTTCTTCCAGCGGGCGGATCCGGCAGGACCAAAGCCGGCACGAGAAGTTTCTCCAGGAGCATCCCGACTCGGCCAGCGCCCACCAGGCCTACGCCGAGTTTCTCTCCGAGCAGGGTAACATGCGCGCCGCCCTCGCCCATTGGCGGACCGCCCAGCTGCTCGACCCGCAAAACGCCGCCATCGCCAATGCGTTAGGCGGAGCCTATCTGCGGATGGGTCACGCCGCTGATTCCGCCGCCCATTTTGCCCGCGCCATTGGTTTGGAAAGCGGCAACGCGGCCTATCATTTCAACCTCGCCAACGTCGAATACATGCTCCGCCACGACCTGACCGCGGCCTGGAAAATGGAGATGCCCGATCTGCTCCGCCTCGCCCTGGCCGAATTCCGCGAGGCCAGCCGGCTCTCGCCTAACGACGTCGAATACGCCCGTGCTTACGCGGAGACATTCTACGGCGTGCCGAATCCGAATTGGTCGGAAGCGGAGACGGCCTGGAAGCATGTCCTCTCTCTCTCGCCCCAGGGCGATTTCGTCTACCTGCAACTGGCACGGGTCAGCCTGAAACGCGGCGACGCCAAGGGCGCGCGGCAATTTCTGGGCCAGATCGTCGACGCGCGGCACGACGGCCTGAAGCGCAAGCTGCGGGCGCAAGCCGACAGCCTTTAGCTCCGGCACGGCTAGTCCGTCACCATCTCGATCGAATCGAGATAAACCGAAATTGGATCGCGTCGGCGCGGCAACTCGCGCTCCGCCGTTTTGGCCGGGTCGAGCAGTTGCGAGAAGGCGCCGCTCATCGTCTTGCTTTGGGTGGCCTCGAACCAGTTGAGGTAGTCATCGACCTCGCGGCTCTGTTGTTCGATCACCGCCCGGTAGCTCTCAACTCGAGCGAGTCGTTCTCTCACCCGGCGGGTTCGTCCGCGAGCCAGGAGTCCGACCACCTCGAGGTCCTCCTGCACAATTGGCCGGTAGGAAGGATGAGCCCGCGCGCCCAGCAGGAGAAGGCGCTGACCGACCTGCCCCAATGCCTCGCGCGCGCCCTTCATTTTGCGAAACCCGGCGTACTCGCCTAACGAATACTCGTGGACGTTGCCCTTTTCGTCGGCGAGGGAGAAAGGCAGAATGCGATCGAGCTCCGCCCCGGTCTCGACCGCGGACAGGATTTGATAGCGATCTCTGGCGGAAAGCTGGGCCACACTCAACGCCCACCACTTGTTCGGCGCCTTCCCGAGCGTGGCCGGAAAGTGCGCTCGCAGGTCGGCCCAGGGGTCGTTAGGCGCGAGCGGCAGGTCGTTGAGGAACTGGGCTAGCTTCGCCCGACCACCGGGAGCATCGCAGAGCAGATGCACTAGTGCCTGGGAATAGGCGTCATGTAATCGCTGCGAGGGCGCGTCGAGTCGCGCGCGCTTTTGGCTCACGACCTCCTCCAGCGGCGCGATCTTGTTCGCGGACACGACCGAGCGCAGGATGCCGGCCGCCTCGTCGGCCTCGCGCTCGGGTTGCAAGGCAAGCACGCCATCTACCAGCCAGTCGGGCGGCGTCACGTAAGACGTGCCGGCGGCAATATCGCTGCGCCCGCGATAAATCATCTCCACCAGGATGGCGCGGAGCAATTCCCGCTCGACCGGCCCGTCTTGCAGCTTGCGGGTTGCAAGGAGATTGAGCTGGAGCTTGAGCCCGTAACCCAACTGGCTCACCACCAGCTGCGGCGGCGGAGCGTCGGGGAAGTTTGCCCGCGGCACATCCAGATTAATGATGAGCGGGGTCTTCCAATAGTCGCGCAGCTCGAGCAGGTGCAGGAGATGGGATTTGGTGCGCTCGGCCAGGTCGCAGAGCGTGCCCCGCACCGCGACCTCGGCGCCGTAAACGATAAACTGTCGCGAGGTGCTGCGGCTGCTTTGTTTACCGGCCGGGAAGGCGGCGCTGCCGGAGAAGCCGATCAACAGGATCAGGAGCCAGAAGTGTTTTCGCGACGCAGCCATTTGAAGAAAAAAGAAGATACGATATTTTTTTGCATGGAAGAACGGAAAAATACCGCGGTCTGTGCTATGGTTTAGTCGTTCGCGAAAACCAAAACCAAGGGGGAAAAATGAAGTTTGCTCGCATTGTGACCATGATCATCGCCGGGGCCGGTCTCCTGGCTTTAGCTGCGCCAGCTGAGGCGCAATCGAGGGGCCACCGGGGCGGCCACGGAGGAAACATGAATCGCGGCGATAACCACCGCGGTGGATTTCATCACGGCGGGAGCCGGGTCAATGTTTACTTCGGAGGTTTCGGTTATCCGTATTACGGGTATCCCTATTACGGCGGATTCTACGGCGGCTACTATCCCTATTATGGCTATGGCTACGGCTCTCCGGTGCGTGCCTATTACACCTACGATCCGCGGGGAGTTTACGAGGGCCGTGTAGTGAATCCCGCTCAGCGGACGAATGACGGTGGCGGCAAAGACCTTTCGATGACGGCCCGCGTGCAGCAGCATCTGGCGCGAGGCGGCTATTATCGCGGCGAGATCGACGGCGTGGCGGGCGACGGCACCCGGCAGGCGATTCGCAATTACGAGCGCGATAATGGTCTTCGGGTAGACGGACGAATCGACGACCAACTGCTCGCCACGCTCGGGCTCGGCTAAGAGCCGCGACCGGGTCTTGTCAGGCGGGTTTTCGCCTAACGAATCGCGACGAGGGTGACAGACTGGGGGTGGAATTCGATCCCTGCCAGCCGGGCCACCGATTTGCGCTCGCGGTCGAGTGACTCCCACGCTTTGCCTAACATCAGGTCGGCGTATTTCATGAGCGCGGGAGCGATCGGCATCCGTCCAATGTAACCGCCGCCGTTACTGGCCTTGATCTTGCCCTGTTCGAGCGCAACCCGATACGTGCTCCCGCAGAAGACGGAGAGACCGAAAAGCTTGCGCTCTGCGTGAATGGCGCATTGGCCTTCCTGAAACTGCACGAAAAGCCGCCGGAGCGGGAAGTATCCCTGCGTGGCCGGACCGTCTTTGCGACGCACCAATGACCCGAAATAGCTGTTCACCTGCTCCTCGCTGTAGACCAGCGTGGCGGGTCGTTGGCTGGAGAGCGCTGACACGATGTCCATGTTTATCAACGGGGCGAATTCGTAGCTCTTCGGTGCCGGCGGCAGGTCGGGCGGCAGGAGCATTACGATCAGCACGGCAAGGCCGAGTGCTCCGAGGATCAACTTGGCCAGCTTCGTCGCGAGGCGCTTTCCCCGTCCGCTGGAAGGGTCGAACATTTTTTTGAGATGCCGCCGGCCCGCTTCCTCCGAGTCCCCGTCGGCGACTTCTGCCTTGTTCACCCCGGTGCGATCGAGCCGCGCTCCGCAGTTGTGGCAATAGATGCGCTCCAGTTCGTTCTGATGCTGGCAGTCTGGGCAAACCAGATGGGTAATCTGAGACGTCATTTCGGAGGCTCCTTTTTCCCTTTCGGCTCCGCTTTTTTAGGCGGGGCGGGAGGGGCGGTTTTGGCGTCATTCTTGCCCGCCACGGCTTCGCCCCCGCTTTTCTCGCTTGAGGTTTCCTTTTTCGCGCCCTCCTTGTAGTTATTGCTCCGGTAATCGGTGATGTAGAATCCCGAGCCTTTGAAAATCAGTCCCGCGCCCGTCCCGAGCAAACGCTTGACCTTACCCTTGCCCCAACGCGCCTGACGGCAGAGTTCTTTCGGGCAAACTTGGAAGGCCTCATCCCGCATCGATTGGTAGGCATCGAAATTTTGCGCGCATTTTTGACACGCATATTCGTAGGTGGGCATGAATTGAGCTTGTTAGTCTAAGATGGCCGCCAGTCTCAGCAAAATTAAGCAGAATTCAAGCCGGACCTCCGCCGGCAGTCGTCTTGACTTTACGGAGCCTCCCGCGTTATTTGCGCTTCCGTTCGTAAAAATGTCTTTTTCCCACTCGATTTCACGCACCTTTTTGGGCCTGACCGCTTTGACCCTGGCCGTCTTCACCGGCTGCGGCGAAGACGATCCGCGCCTGGTCTACGGCCAAACGCAATATCTCGGCGGCATCTACGGCAATCAGCCGGTGGCGGCGACCGCCCCGACCGACAGCGTTTCCTATTGGGACGGGGAGGGCGTCTCCGGCAAGCCCTCGATCAAGATCAGCATCGGCGAGCAGCGGGCTTATTTTTTCAAGGACAGCAAATTAGTTGGGATCTCCCAGCTCTCGACCGGCAGGGAAGGCCTCGACACGCCGATGGGCACCTACAAGGTCACGCAGAAGGATATCGACCACTCCTCAAGTCGTTACGGCGACTATGTGGATGCCTCCGATAACGTGGTCGTGCCCAACATCGACAACGAGAAAGATCCAAAGCCGCCCGGGACCAAATACAAAGGCGCCCCCATGCCCTACTTCATGCGCATCGTCGGCGGAGTCGGGATGCACGCTGGTTACCTGCCCGGCTACCCGGCCTCGCACGGTTGCATTCGGATGCCGGAATTCATGGCCGAGAATTTCTTCAATAACGTCGAATCAGGGACGCCGGTCACGATTGCGCCTTAGCGTTCGCCTTTGCGGCCAGGAGCCGAGGGTTGCCCACCGTCGCGAAGAGTTTACACTCCTGCGCTTCGCGACATGATTATCATCACCCAACCCTCTGTAACCGATGCGCAGATCGACCACATTCTGGCGCGGATCGAGGAGTTTGGTTTCCGCAGCCAGGTCATGCGGGGCGAGAGCCGGGTCGTGATCGGTGTGATCGGGTCCGATGAACTGATCCGGGAAAAGCCGATCGCTGCCATCCCCGGAGTCGAATCCGTGGTCCCGGTGATGAAGCCCTACAAACTCGTGGCCCAGGAAAACGGCGCGCTCCCGCCGCCCGTCGCGATCGGCGGAGTGAAAATCGGCAGCGGCCAACGGGTCGCGTTGATCTCGGGGCCATGTTCGGTCGAGAGCAAAGAGCAGGTCCTTTCGATCGCCACGCTGGTGCAAAAAGCTGGCGCCCGCGTCCTGCGCGGCGGTGCCTACAAACCGCGCACTTCGCCTTACAGTTTCCAGGGTTTGGGAGAAAACGGCCTTCGTTTTCTCGCCGAAGCCCGCGCGGAAACGGGTTTGCCGATTATCACCGAGATCATGGACACGCGCGATCTCGCTCTCTTGGAAAAGTACGCCGACTGCCTCCAGATCGGCTCGCGCAACATGCAGAACTTCGCTCTCCTCAAGGAAGTGGGCCGCAGCAAACTGCCCATCATGCTCAAGCGTGGTTTTAGTGCCACGATCAGCGACCTGCTCATGAGCGCCGAGTACATCCTGAGCGAAGGCAATCCCAACGTGCTCCTCTGCGAACGTGGCATCCGCACTTTCGAGACGATGACTCGCAACACGCTCGATCTAAATGCCGTCCCGATCCTGAAAGCCAAAACCCGCCTTCCCGTGGTGGTCGACCCGACTCACGGCATCGGTTTGCGCGAATACATCCCGCAGATGTCGCTCGCCGCCGTCGCGGCCGGAGCCGATGCCCTCATGATCGAAGTGCATAACGAACCCGAGCGCGCGCGGAGCGATGGCGAACAGGCGCTGCGCCCGGAAGTTTTCACCGACCTCGTCAACCGAATCCGCGCCGTGGCGAAAGCGGTTGGGCGCGAGGTCTAGCCAAACCAACTCGCTGTTTGGTGGTATGAAAACGCGGCCGCTTTTCATCGCGCTCCTCCTTTTCGGCTCGGGTCTGGCCGCGCTGGCCTACCAGACGGTCTGGCTGCGCGAGTTCCGGCTGATCTTCGGTTCCTCGACCCCGGCCTCCGCCGCGGTGCTGGCGATTTTTATGGGCGGCCTCGGCGCGGGCGGCCTGTTCCTCGGCGGGCGGGCCGATCGGCAGGCGCGGCCGTTGCGATTTTATGCCCAGCTCGAGTTTCTCATCGCGCTGGCCGCGGCTCTTTCGCCTTTCCTGATTTGGCTGGCCCGTGCGGCCTACCTCGCGATCGGCGGCTCGGCAGAGATCGGCACACTCCCGGCCACCATCGTTAGGCTCCTTCTTTCCACGCTCGTCATCGGGGTTCCGACGTTCCTGATGGGCGGCACTCTCCCCGCCGCCGGACGCGCCATCGAAACGGAAACCGACATTAGCCGGCGCCGCCTCGCGCTCGTTTACGGAACGAACACGTTAGGCGCGGTGGCCGGCGTGCTTCTCGCCACGTTCTATTTTTTGGAGCACTTCGGCAATCACCTCACTCTCTGGTTCGCCTGCGGTCTCAATTTGGTCGTCGCTTTGGGAGCATTCGCGCTCTCGCGTTCCACCGCGCCGGTCCAGGCGACGGCGGCCGCGCCGCGAAAATCAAAGGCTTCGCCTAACGCCGAGCCAAAGCCCGCTCCCCTCACACTCCTTCTCATCTCGGCCGCGGTCGTCGGCTTCGCGTTTCTCCTCATGGAACTGGTCTGGTACCGCATGATGGGCCCGCTTCTCGGCGGGACCACCTTTACCTTCGGCCTGATCCTGGCCGTCGCCCTTTTCGGGATCGGGCTGGGCAGCGCGTCTTACTCCTGGTTTGTCGGCTCGAACCAGCCGCGGCTCGGCGCGTTCGCGCTCACCTGTGCCGCGGAAGCGTTTTTCCTCGCCCTGCCCTACGCCCTCGGCGATCGCCTCGCGGTTTTGACCCTGCTCCTCCGGCCGTTAGGCGCGTTCGGTTTCATCGGACATGTCTTCGCCTGGACACAGATCGTCTCGATCGTTGTCCTGCCCGCCGCCTTTATCGCTGGCGTCCAGTTTCCGCTCCTCATCGCATTGTTAGGCAAGGGTCGTCAGAACATCGGCGCTCAGACCGGCCTCATCTATGCCTGCAACACTCTCGGCGCGATCGTCGGCTCGCTCGCCGGTGGGTTTGGGCTGCTGCCCCTCCTTTCGGCCACCGGGGCGTGGAAGTTTACCGTCGTCGTCCTGGCCCTGCTTGGGATCGCGACCTGGATCGTCTCGCTGCGCCATGATCGACGCGTGAGCTCTATTCTCGCGCCCGCTGCGATCACGATCGTGACCTTGTGGATGCTCACCGCAACCGGCCCGACACCGGCCTGGCGACAGAGCCCGATCGGCGCCGGTCGCTCGGAAGACACTGCCGTCACCTCGCCCAACACGCGCGAGGAATGGCTCCGTCAGGCGCGGCGCTACATCATTCACCAGGAAGACGGGGTCGAGAGTTGCCTCGGTATTTCGGTCAATGGCGGCATCTCGTTTCTGATCAACGGCAAATCCGACGGCAACTCACTCTACGACGCGAGCACCCAAGTCATGCTCGGCGTGCTCGGCGCGACGTTGCAGCCGGAGGCGAAGCGTTCGTTAGTCGTCGGGCTCGGCTCGGGCAGCACGGCAGGCTGGCTCGGCGCAGTCCCGACCATGGAGCACGTCGATGTGGTGGAGCTCGAAAGGGCCGTCCTGAAAGTCGCGAAAATGTCCGCGCTGGTGAACGAGAACGTTCTCACCAACCCGAAGGTGAAGGTCACGATCGGCGACGCCCGCGAGGTGCTGCTGACCAGCCGTCAGCAATACGACCTTATCGTCTCCGAGCCGTCGAATCCCTACCGCGCTGGCATCGCGGGGCTTTACACCAAGGAATACTACGAAGCGGCGGCGCGCCGCCTGCGTCCGACCGGCATGTTCCTCCAGTTCGTCCAAGCCTACGAAGTGGATAGCTCCACTATTCGCTCCATCTACGCGAGCGTGACCTCAGTCTTTCCAGTGGTCGAGACGTGGCAGCTCAATGGCACCGACCTGCTCTTTATCGGCTCTTCGCAGCCGATGCACTACGACGCAGATCTGCTGCGCGAACGACTTACGCAAGAGCCATTCAACCGCGGATTTTTCGATGCGTGGCAGGTCGCCGATGTGGAAGGATTATTCTCGCATTACGTCGCGAACAGCACCTTCGCGACGCAGATGGCACGCGAACCGGGGACCGTGGTAAACACGGACGATCGCAACTTCGTCGAGTTCGGTTTCGCCCGCAGCGTCGGACGCGCGAAAGGCTTCGAGATTCCCCTCCTCCGGGAAGCCGCCCACCGGCGAAAGGCCGATCGACCGTTGTCGTTAGGCGGAACGATCGACTGGCAACGGGTCGACAGCCAGAACGCGGCCATCAGCCTGCTCGGGCAAACGCTGCCCGCGCCCTACAGTTTCCTCGATCAGAATCAACTTCGCCGGGTGGCCGCAGAGACCGCCTACATCGAAGGCAATGTCTCCAGCGCCCTCCAGCTTTGGCGTTCGCAGCCAGGCGAGCCGGACGGCCCTGCTCTGGCCGCGATGGTGGCCGAACTCTTCGGCGCGGTGGGAGAAGATGATGCTCTCAAACACATCGCCACGGTGCGGGCTTCGAGTCCGACCGAAGCCGACATGCTCCTCGGTCTGCTCCGCTTCAGCCAGGGCCGCCTGACGGAAGCGACCGACGCGCTCAAAGTCGCCTTCACCGCCGCGCGCCGGGATCCGTGGCCGCTGCGGCTGGTCATGATCCACAGCATCTCCGTCGCGGAACATATCGCGCGACAGAACCCGAGCCTCGCGCCGCAGCTTTACGACGCGCTCGAGCAACCGTTCGCTCTCTTTGCGGCCGAATCAGAACGCCGCCAAGCCCTCGCGCTCATCGCCGCCGAGATCGATCGCGGCCACTTCAGCGAATATTCGCGTAAAGCCATTGCCGCCTACGAGCCTGACGTCCCGTGGGATCGCGAGTTTTTGCGCGTGCGGCGCGACTGTTACCGCGCGCTTTCCGATCCACGCGCGGACCTGGCCGAGCGCGAATTGGCGCAGTTCATCGCCAACGAACCGCCTCCGCTGGAAACCAGCGCCCCGCCCGTAAATTGATCTTCGGCTGCCTTTCGGCGACAGCTTGACGTGGAGAAATCGAGAGGCACCGAGCTGCTCAAGATTGTCGCTCAAGCCGAGCCGATCGCGCAACAACTGCAGGCGTTGCAAGAGGGCACACGCCCGGTGGTGTTCTCCCATGTCATCGCTGGCGCCCGCTCGTTCCTGGTCGCGGTCCTGGCTCGCGAAATTCCGCAAACGCTCTGGATTATCTGCCCTAGCGTTCGCACCCAGGAGCTGCTGCACGAAAGCCTCACCAACTGGCTGCCCGAGGCGTTCTTCCTCCCGGAAGCCGAGTTCCTTGCCGTCGAAAACATCCTGCCCGACCAGGAAATCGCCGCGGAGCGTCTCGCGCTTCTCAGCCAGGTCGAGAGCAGCCGCCAGCGCCAGGTCATCGTCGCGACTCGCGCAAGTCTCGATCAACCGGCACCGAAACGCGGCACCCTGCGCGCCGCCGCGCTGCGTCTTCGGCGGGGGACGAGCCGGCCGCGGGAGCAGATCGTCGATTCGTTAGGCCAAGCAGGCTACGAACGGGTCGCACAGGTCACCACCCGCGGCCAATTCGCGGTCCGCGGCGGAATTGTCGACGTCTATTCGTGGCAGGCGGCTGCGCCGGTCCGAGCCGAGTTTTTCGGCGACGAAATTGAATCTCTCAGAGAGTTCGATCTCGATACCCAGACCTCGCTCCGCAATTTGAACGAAGTCGAGATCTTGTTAGACGCAGCCGACGATCAAAGGGGCACGGTGCGCGACTACATCGGCGAGAAACATCTTTGCGTCGGAATCGAGGACGAGGAGGAGCACGCGGACGATATCAAGATCAGCCAAGGCTGGCTCGATCCCGATACGGTCGAAGATTTCCGCGGCGCGTTTGTCGATTGCGAGATTGGGGAATTCGATACCGGCGAGTTCATTATCGCGGAGGCCAAACGCCAGCAGTTTTTTGCCCGACTGGGGAGCTGGCGCGAAGGCGGCGCCCGGATCGCGATCTACTTCCAGACCGAAGGCGAGATCGAGCGCTTCCGCGAGATCATGGCCGAAGCCAAGGTCTCGTTAGGCAGAATCGACCTGATCGAGGGAACGCTGGCGCATGGGTTTTGTTTTCCGGCCGCCAATCTCGTGGTCCTGGCGGCGGCTGAGATTTTCGGACGGGCACCGACTCATGGCCGCCGGCGTCTGCAGCGGACCGCAAAGTTCGGCACCCTCCGGGCACAAATCGATTTCAGCGATCTCAACGAAGGCGAGCTGGTCGTCCATCTCGAACAAGGCATCGGGCGTTTCCTTGGGCTGCAAAAAATCGGCGAAGGCGAAACCAGCGAAGTGCTGGTCATCGAGTTCGCCGAGGAAGCGAGACTCTACGTACCGCTCGAGCAGGCCTACATGGTCTCGCGTTATGTCGGGGTCGGGAAAAAATCGCCGCCGCTCAGTTCCCTGGCCGATGCGAAATGGAGCCGCGCGAAGAAGAACGCCGCCGCTTCGATTTTTGATTACGCGGGCAAGATGCTCGCTCTCCAAGCCGAGCGCGAAACCCAGCGCGGCTACGCTTTCGGCAGCGACACGAAATGGCAGCTCGAGTTTGAACACTCCTTTCCCTTTCGCGAGACGCCGGACCAACTGAAAGCGATCAACGACACTAAGGCTGATATGGAAGTGCCGCGCTCGATGGATCGTCTCATCTGCGGCGATGTCGGTTTCGGCAAAACGGAAGTCGCGATTCGCGCTGCCTTCAAGGCGGTGATGGAAGGGAAACAAGTCGCGGTCCTCACCCCGACCACGGTCCTCGCCCAGCAACATTTCGAGACCTTCCGGCAACGAATGCTCGATTACCCGGTCCGGATCGAAATGCTGAGCCGGTTCCGTTCGCACGCGGAGCAGCGCAAGGTGCTGGAGCAGCTCCGCGATGGTGGCGTCGACGTCGTCATCGGAACGCATCGCCTCATTTCCGGCGACGTCATTTTCAAGGATCTCGGCCTGGTCGTGATCGATGAGGAGCAGCGCTTTGGCGTGCTGCACAAGGAAAAGTTCAAGGAACTCTTCAAGCTCGTCGATGTGCTCACCCTCTCGGCCACGCCGATTCCGCGCACGCTTTACCTGTCGTTAGTCGGGGTCAAAGACATGTCGACGATCGAGACGCCGCCGCTCAATCGCCTCCCGGTCGAGACCGTGATTTGCGGCTACGACGAGCGGATTATTCGCGACGCGATCAACCGCGAGTTGGAGCGCCAGGGCCAGGTCTATTTCCTCCACAACCGCGTCATGTCGATCGAGAAGACGCGCGACCGGATTGCGGAGCTTTGTCCCGGCGCGCGCGTGGAATTTGGCCACGGCCAGATGAGCGCCGACGAACTGGAGACGGTGATGGAGCGGTTCGTGGAGGGAAAAATCGACGTCCTGGTTTGCACCACGATCATCGAGAGCGGGCTCGATATTCCCAACGCCAACACCATCATCATCGATCGCGCCGATCGTTTTGGGCTGGCCGATCTCTATCAACTCCGCGGCCGGGTCGGCCGGGCGGAGCACAAGGCCTACGCCTACCTCCTCCTCCCGCGCGACATGATGACCGGCGGGTTGGCGCGGAAGCGGATTAACGCGATCCAGCAATACAGTTCGTTAGGCGCGGGTTTTCGCATTGCCATGCGCGACCTCGAGATTCGCGGGGCGGGGAGCATCCTGGGCACAGCGCAGAGCGGCCATATCGTGGCGGTCGGTTTCGATCTCTACTGCCAGCTCCTCAAGCAGGCGGTCGCGCAACTCAAAGGTGAAAAGCTCCGGCCGCGGTTGGAAGTCGAAACCCGGCTCGATTTCGTCGCCACCAACGAAGGCGAATTCCTCGCCGCGGGTCCCGAGAAGCTCGTCCCGGCCTTTATCCCGACGGCCTACATCAGCGACGCCGCGCTGCGCATTCAGGCCTACCGCCAACTGGCTGAAATCACCACCGCGGAGCAGCTCCAGCGCCTGCGCCGCGACTGGCGCGACCGCTTCGGAAAGTGGCCGCCCGCGGTTGACAATCTCTTCCTGCTCAGCGAAATCAAGCTTTCCGCCGCCCGGTCGCGGGTCAGCCGGGTCGAGGTGCGTCAGGAAAAGTTGATGCTCAGCCGGCGGGGCGAGTTTATCCTTGTCGGTGGCAAATTTCCTCGTTTATCGTCCGGTAGAATTGACCTCAACCTCCCCGAAGTACTGCAATGGCTAAAGCAACTCTGAAATTCCTCTGGCGTTACCCGATGGCGGCCCTGATGGCCTTCTCCTGCCTCGGTGTGGCCGCGACGGCGTCGCCCACCCGTGGCGCGGAATCGGTCAACGGCATCGCTGCGGTCGTGAACGACAAGGTCATCACCTACTCGGAAGTGCGCGAAGTCGTGGAACCACGCGAGCGTCTGCTTCGTTCCCAGTTCTCCGGCCAGGAGCTGGTCAAAAAAATCACCGAGCTGCGCAAAGCCGCGCTCCAGGATCTGATTGATCGCCAGCTCATCATTCAGTCTTTCGAGAAAGATAAGCTCCAGATCCCACCCCACTTCATCGACGAGCGGGTCGACGAGGTGATCAAAGAAAATTTCGGCGGCGATCGCCACGCTTTCATCAAGACGATGGAATCGCAGAAATACACGATGTCGAAGTTCCGCGATCTCGAGCGGCAAAAGATCATCGTGCAGGCGATGCGGGCCAAGAACGTGAGTTCTAATCTCCTCATCCCACCCGGCAAGATCGAAGAATATTACCGCAAACATAAGGAGCTCTTCTCGAACAAGGCGCAGGTCAAACTCCGCATGATCATGATCCCGGGCCATCCCGATGCCAGCGGTGCAGCGCAGACTTCGATGGCGGCAGAGATCCGGGCGAAGCTGATCACCGGCGCCGACTTCGACAAGATGGCGCAGATGTATTCGGAAGACAGCACGCGCGATCTGGGCGGCGACTGGGGCTGGATCGATGACAAGACGCTTTCCCCGGAGTTGTCGAAGATCGCCTTCAGTCTCAACCCCGGCGAGATCAGCAAAGTCGTCAACGTGAGCGGCAATCACTACATCCTGAAAGTGGAAGCCCGCCAGGGCGGCGAAGCGCGGCCGCTCAAGGATGTGCGCACCGAAATCGAAGCGCGTCTGCGCCAGGAACGGGCGCAGGAGCTGCAGGAACACTGGCTCGCCAGTCTGCGCTCGAAGGCTTACATCAAGACTTTCTAGTCGCCGCGGCGTGTTCGCGTGCGCAAACGCATCGGCATCACGTTAGGCGATCCGGCCGGCATCGGCCCGGAGATCATCCAGGCCGCGCTGGCTTCGGGAAAAGTGCCCGACGCGCAATATCGCGTCCTCGGTCGCACCGAGGGCCATTCGCCCGGCAAACCTACGCCGGACAGCGCCCGGACGGCGCACGTCGCACTCGAGGAAGCTGCCCAACTTGCGCTCGCTGGCGAACTCGATGCCGTCGTCACCGGCCCGATTCACAAAGCATGCATGTATGAAGTAGGCTTTCCGTTTCCCGGCCAGACCGAATTCTTCGCCACCCGCTGCAAGGTGGAAAATTTCGCCATGCTCCTGACCGGAGCCGGCCTCACCGTCGCGCTCGTCACCACTCATATTCCGCTCGGCGCCGTGACGAGCGCGCTGCAGACCAGCGAAATCGTGCGGGTTGGCTCGCTCCTCGAGAATTTTCTCGTCCGACGCGGCGGCCGCCGACGGATCGCAGTCGCGGGCCTCAATCCGCACGCCGGCGAATCCGGCGCCCTCGGCAATGAGGAAGTCGAATTGATCGCGCCCGCCATCGAGCAACTGCAAAAGCTCCATCCCGAAGCACAGTTCAGCGGACCTTCGTCGCCCGACACGATTTTTCACCGCGCGGTCGGCGGCGAATTCGACGCCGTGCTTTGCATGTATCACGATCAAGGATTGATCCCGCTCAAACTGCACGCGTTCCATGATGGGGTGAACGTCACCCTCGGGCTTCCCTTCCCGCGCACCAGCCCGGATCATGGGACAGCGTTCGAAATCGCGGGGCGCGGCGTGGCTAGCCCTGACAGCATGATCGCTGCGATCCGGCTCGCGGCGGAACTGGCGCAAACCAAGACGCAGCCATGAACTCCCGTATCTCGCCCCTCCATCTCCTGCTCCTCATCCTTACGACGGCGATTTTCGCCTGGTCGGCCTGGTATCCCTACGATCGGATGACTTGGTGGCTGGAGGTCGCACCGGGGATTCTCGGCGCCGCCCTGCTCATCTTCACCTACTCCAGTTTCCGTTTCACCACCCTGGTCTACACGCTCATCGCCCTCCATATCATGCTGCTCTGTGTCGGCGGGCATTACACCTACGCCCGCGTGCCGCTCTTCGATTGGATCCAGCCCTATTTCGGTTGGCCTCGCAACCACTTCGATCGGCTCGGGCATTTCATGCAGGGCTTCGTCCCGGCGCTGATCGCGCGCGAGCTTTTCATCCGGTTGCGGGTGGTCACCGCCAGCGGATGGCGCATCGCGATTGTACTGCTGATCTGCATGGGGATCAGCGCGCTCTACGAGTTGCTGGAATGGGCCACCGCGCTAATTTCGGGAGAAGCCGCGGCGGCCTTTCTCGGTACCCAGGGCGACGTCTGGGACACGCAAGCGGACATGTTCATGGCCCTCATCGGAGCGATCTGCGCGCTCTTTTTCATGAGCATCTGGCAGAACCGACAGATGCGAAAACTGCCGCGCAACTGGTAAGTTCGCTAAGCTCCGCCTGTCATCCGATCCGCCGCAGGACGGAGAGGGACCTCGCGAGCGACGTGCGACGTTCGTTCTGAAGGCGCGATCGAATGACGCAAGAGAGGTCTCTCGCCGCGCTGGGCCGACTCGGGATGACAACCTGAAGCGCCCGGGCTTTACTTCATCGTCCGATGCACCCGCAAAAATACCTCACTGTCTTCAACCTCGGGATCCAGAACACCTTCGTGTATCGCTGGAATTATCTTCTCCGCGCCGTCTTCGGGATTATCCCACTCATCGGCACCGTCTTCCTCTGGCGCGCCATCTTCAAAGAGAGCGGCGGCGGCATGCGCGGCTACGACTACGGCTCGATGATCTACTACTACTTGCTCACCATTCTCGTGAGCAACCTCGTCACCCCGACCGAGGACGAATGGCAGATCGCGGCCGACATCCGCGAGGGCCAAATCAATTCCTTTATCACCAAGCCAGTCAACTACCTCGGCTACCGCTTCAGCATTTTTCTCAGCAGCCGGCTCGTTTACACCGCCGTCACGATTGTGCCGATCGCGGCCATCTTCGTTTACTTCCGCCGCTTCATCATCCTGCCGAGCGACCCCATGACCTGGCTAGCCGCCAGCGTTTCGCTCGTCATGTCGGCCTTCATCCAATTCTTCCTCACCTACGCGCTCTCTATGATGGCCTTCTGGATTTTGGAAATATCGACCATCGTTTTCATCGTCTACAGCTTCGAGTATTTCCTCGGCGGCCAGATGTTCCCGCTCGACATCATGCCGCCGGCGGTCCAGGCGGTGATGAAATGGCTCCCGTTCTACTACGAACTCTTCTGCCCGATTGCCATCTTCCAGGGCCGCCTGCGCGGCAACGAAATGTGGGGCGCCCTCGCCATCCAAGCCGGCTGGATGCTCGCCATGTGGGCCGCCGCCAACCTGATGTGGAAACGAGGCCTCGGGCATTACCAGGCGGTCGGCGGGTAACTCTGTCGCGGCGCGTCGCGGGATAGCGGGCTTTAAGCCGTCCCGCGGGAGACGAGGCATCGACGGCGCGATGCCCTCCAGGCGATTTTCGTTGCGCGGGGGCGCGACGCTTTCCACATTCGCGGCACTGTGGAGCTGAAACGTTATCTCGCCGCCCGCCAGAAAGAGGTCGATCGCGCGCTCGATCGCTTTTTGCCGAAGGGATCGACCAAACCCGCCACCATCCACAAGGCGATGCGCTACTCGCTTTTTGCCGGCGGGAAGCGGTTGCGGCCGATTCTTTGCCTCGTCGCCGCGGAGGCGTGCGGCGGACTAACGAAAAGCGCGCTCCCCCTCGCTTGCGCTATGGAGTGCATCCACACTTACTCGCTCATCCACGACGACCTCCCGAGCATGGACAACGACGATTTCCGGCGCGGCCGGGCGACTTGTCACAAGGTTTTCGGAGATGGAGTCGCGGTCCTGGCGGGCGATGCGCTGCTCACGATCGCGTTTGAGATTGCGGCCGAAGCCGAGACGTGGCCGCGCTACAACATGCGGGCGCTCCTGCGCGAAATTTCTGTCGCCGCCGGGAGCCGCAAACTGATCGCCGGTCAGGTAGCGGACTTGGAAGGTGAAGGCAAGCCGCACACGCCGGCGCAACTCCGTTATATTCACGAAAACAAGACGGCGGCGCTCCTCACCACCTCGGTGCGACTGGGGGCGATGAGCGCGAACGCCACGCCGACGCAGCTCACTGCGGTGAGCGGTTTCGGGCAAGCGCTTGGTTTGGCCTTCCAGGTGATCGACGACATTCTCGATGTCACGCAGACGAGCGAGAAGCTCGGCAAGAGTGCGGGCAAGGACGTGGCGGCCCACAAAGCCACCTATCCCTCCGTGCTCGGCCTCGAAAGATCGCGGGCTGAAGCGGGGCGGTTGACCCGGCAGGCGCATGCCGCGCTAAAGCCGTTAGGCAAACGGGCGGAGACATTGCGCGCGCTGGCGGATTATTTACTCGAACGCGACTACTGAGGTCAGGGGGACTCGCGAGTTCGGAGAATCCGGCGTCTGGGTAGCGCACACGTCTCGTGTGTTGGCGACGGTGTTCCACCGTCGCGAACTTGGCCTTTGGGTCGCCCTTGGCCCCTGCCGCTCCCGCGGTGAGGAAAGTTCGTCGCACTGAGACGGCGCGACCGGCGCACGAGACATGTGCGCCCCCCGGAATCATGATCTCCGGGGAGCTAAACGAGCGCCAGGTTGGGATCGATCTCGGCTGTGAGAGGAGTTGATTTGCCCCGCTTGAGATGGAGCTGGGCGGCGAAGCCAATCATGGCCGCGTTGTCGGTGCAGAGGCGCGGCGCGGCAAAGCGAATTTCCAATCCCGCCGCTTCACAACCTAGCGACATCAGGCGGCGCAGCTCGCCGTTGCAGCTCACGCCGCCGCTCACCGTGACCAGTTTGCGCCCCGCGCCGCGAGCGGCCTCGACCGTCTTGGCGACGAGCACCTCGATGACGGCTCGCTGGAAAGAGGCGCAGAGGTCCGGGTCGTTAGGGACGCGATCCACTTTCGGCAAGAGATAGCGGACGGCGGTTTTCAAACCGCTGAAGCTGAAATTGGCGTCGCCAGAGTGAAGCATGCTGCGCGGCAGATCGAACCGTGCGGGATCGCCACCTTGCGCGCAGCGTTCGATCTCCGGGCCGCCCGGATAGGCTAGTCCCAGCATTTTGGCCACTTTATCGAAGGCCTCACCGGCCGCGTCGTCGACGGTGCGCCCAAGGATCCGGTAGTCGCCGACGCCTTTAACTTCGACGAGCAAAGTGTGTCCGCCACTCACAATCAGGGAAACGCTGGGCTCAATCCCCGCTTCGCTTTCGAAAAAGGGCGAGAGCAAGTGTCCCTCCAGGTGGTTGATCGCGAGATAAGGCTTATCGAAACCGAGCGCCAGGCCCTTCGCCAGTGACGCGCCGATCATGAGGGAGCTGGCCAGGCCAGGACCGCTGGTGGCGGCGAAAGCGTCGACTTCGCCTAACGAAATGCCGGCATGCGCCACTGCCTGCTCCAGCAAGCGCGGCGCGTGCTGCAAGTGATGCCGCGAAGCGACCTCCGGCACCACGCCACCGTAGGGCTGATGCGCGGCGACCTGCGAGGCGATCTCGCTGCTCAACAGCTCGCGTCCGCGCAAGACGGCGATGGCGGTCTCGTCGCAGGAAGTCTCAATGGCGAGAAGCAGGGAATTCATTTCACCACGAAGGACGCGAAGAGCACGAAGGCGAAAAACGAATCAAAAACCTTCGTGGCCTTCGTGGTGAAGACCTACTTCTTAACCGCCTCCACCTTCGGTGAGCCTTGTTGCGCGTAAATCATCACGCCTTTGAGGGCGTCAATCCCGCGCATCAGTTGCACGTCCTTCGACTTGATGATGCTGGTCGCGTCGGCCGCCTGGGCTTTGTCGCTATTGCGCAGAGCAGTGACGGCGCGGTCCTGCTCCGGAGTAAGCGGGACGAGAATATTGGGCTGGACGCCGTTGCCCTGGATGACCGTTTTGCTCGGAGTGTAGTATTTCGCGGTGGTAAAGCGCAGCGCCGACCCGTCAGGCAACTGCATCACATTCTGAACCGATCCTTTGCCGAAGGTCGTCTCGCCGACCACGATCGCCCGATGTAAATCCTTGAGCGCACCGGCGACGATCTCCGAGCCGCTGGCGCTGCCTTCGTTAACCAAAACAACCAGCGGGAAACGTGGCCGCTCCTTGGTCCCAACCGGCGTCGAGTAGTCGTGCTTCTGAGATGAAGCGCGGCCCTGGGTCGAGACCACTTTGGTATTCGGTGGCAGGAATTGCCCGAGGACGTCGACCGCGCTGTTGAGTAAGCCGCCGGGGTTGTTGCGCAGGTCGAGCACGAGCGCTTGCATGCCCTGCTTTTGCAGATCGTCGAGCGCTTTCCCAAATTCATCCGCGGTCGGCTCGTTGAATTGCACGATCCGGACGTAACCGACCTTGAAGGGCCCGCTCAGCTCGGGATCGAGCAGCCGCGTGCCTTTCACGCTCTGCACTTTGATCTCCTGCCGCTCGAGGGCGAAGTCTTTGATCTCTTTGTTGGAGGGACGCAGGATGGTGAGGGTGACTTTCTGCCCCGGTTCGCCGCGCAGGACATTGACCGCGTCCTGCAAGCCCAGTTTCTCGGTCGAGGTGCCGTTGATTTTTAGAATCTGATCGCCGGCCTGGATGCCGGCCTTGGCGGCGGGCGTATCCTCCATCGGGGTCACGACGGTGAGCAGGCCGTCCTTGACCGAAACCTCAATGCCGAGGCCGTTGAAGCGGCTGCGGGTATCGTCCTGCATGTCCTTAAAGTCGTCCGGGTCCATGAACTGGCTGTGCGGATCGAGTGAGGAGAGCATGCCTTTGAGGGCCGCGTAAACGAGGTCGTGGTAACTGACTTTCTGACCGTCGACGTAGTCCTGCCGGATTAACTCGATCGCCTTGGCCAGGGTCGCGATCTCGGAGTAACCGGTATCCTCGGCCGTGACAGGCGCGGTCGGTTCCGGATCAGCCGCGCGGACGGAAACGGACGAAAGCAGAACGCCGGTCGCCAGGAGCGAAGTGAACGTGCGGACGGGCAGAGATCGCTTCATAAAGAGGAGGCTTGGACGCAAACGATCCGATTGTCGTTCATTCCGCCGGTTTTGCCAATCGACCGGGCATGACAAGCCCGGCATCCGCTTTTAAGCTGCGCCGATGATCTCGCTGTGCCGCCTCGTGCTGTTTTCCGCGTTCGCATGGTCGTTCATGAATGCAGATTTCGCGCCTGCGGCTGAGACTTCCAAGTCGGGGTCGGACTTCGACAAAATCGCGCTCGATTTTATCGCCGGTTACCTCGCGGCCCGGCCCCTCGAGGGCGTGGCTCTCGGCTATCATCAATACGACGGCAAAATTGGTGACTTTAGCCGGCTCGCGATCGACGCCGAGGTTGAGCGGCTGAAACGCTTCCAAGAGCAACTGAAAAAGCTCGAATCGGCCAAGCTGAGCAAACAAAACGAGATCGATCGCCGCATCCTGCTGGCCGCGATGGCGGTCGAGCTGTTCCGGATCGAGGACATGCGCATGTTCGAGAAGAACCCGATGGTTTATGCCGGCGCGCTCGACGTCAACATCTACATCAAACGCGACTTCAAACCGCTGGAAGACCGCGTTCGGGACATCGTCACGATCCTGGATCAGGCGGCCAACATCATGACCGCCGCCAAAACCAACCTGTTGCCGGTCCTGCCAAAGCCGTACGTAGAGTTGGCGATCCAGATTGCCAGCGGTTCGGCGGATTTTATCGAGAAGGACCTGGCTGCCGCGCTGAAAGACGTGAAAGACGAGCCGCTGATGGCGGGGTTCCAAGATGCCGATAAGAAAGCGGTCGCCGCGCTGCGCGATTACGCGACCTGGCTAACGAAAGAGAAGCTGCCCAAAGCGATGGCTGATTTCGCGGTCGGCGCTCAGAAATACCAGCAGATGCTGGCCGACACCGAGTTGGTCGATCTGTCGCCGGACAAAGTGCTCGCCATCGGCCTCCAGCGTTTGAAAGAAGAGCAGGCCATCTTCGCCAACGCGGCCAGGATCATCGATCTGAAGAAGAAACCGATCGATGTTTTCAAGGCGATCCAGAATGAACACCCTAAGCCGGGCGAGCTGATCGCCCATGTGGCGAAGGATCTTGATCAGATTCGCCAATGGGTGCTCGATCACCACATCGTCGGCATCCCATCCGATGTCCGCGCGACAGTGACCGAGACGCCGCCATTCGATCGCGCCACCACTTTCGCCTCGATGGATACGCCGGGGCCGTTCGAGAAAAAAGCCACCCAAGCCTACTACTACATCACTCCGACGGAGGAGAATTGGCCGGAAAAACAAAAGAACGAATGGCTGACATCGTTCAATTATTACACCGCCGACGTGGTCTCAATCCACGAGGCGTATCCGGGGCATTACGTGCAGTTCCTGCATCTCAATGCGTCGCCCGCGTCGCAGGTAGAGAAAATTTTCAGCAGCTACGCCTTCGTGGAAGGCTGGGCGCATTACACCGAGAAAATGATGCTCGACGAGGGCTTCGGCAGCGCGCCGAATCCGACGCCGGAGCAAAAAGTGCGGGCCGCGAAATACCGCATGGCGCAGGCGGACGAAGCGCTCCTGCGGCTTTGTCGGCTGTGCGTTTCAATCAAGATGCATACCGAGGGGATGTCGGTCGAGGACGGGGCAAAATTCTTCCGCGAGAATTGCTACTACGAAGCGAAACCGGCGATGGCGGAAGCAATGCGCGGCACGTTCGATCCGGGTTATCTGAACTACACGTTAGGCAAGTTGCAGATTCTCAAGTTGCGCGACGATTATAAAGCGCAGGAAGGAACGAGCTTTTCGCTCGAGAAATTCCACAACGAAATGCTCAACCACGGCGCGCCGCCGCTTCGTTTGCTGCGCGAGATCCTGCTCAAGGACGAATCGAAGTGGGACGCGGTCTTGTAGCGTTTCGCCCGTTACCACACCCCACGGCGGGAGCTTGAAACTGGCATGCGGAAGCATGGCCCTCCGGAGGGACGAGCTTCCGCTCGTCCAGTTTCTATTCTTCCTCTTCTTCCGCTGTCGGTTCCAGGAGCTCTGGTAACATCGGCTCGGGATGGTGAGGCGATTCCTCGACCGCCCGCAGCTTTTTAGTGATCACCCGCGAGCGCTGGTCGACTTCGTCGATCTTATTCGAAGCCTCCTGGAGCTTCTTCTTCACCGAATCAAGCACCCCCCCAAACTTTCCGAACTCCGTCTTCACAGACGCGAGCAAGCTCCAGACTTCGCTCGATCGTTTTTGGATCGCGAGAGTGCGAAACCCCATCTGGAGGCTGTTCAGCAAAGCAGCCAACGTCGTCGGTCCGGCAAAAACCACCCGGCAATCACGCTGCACCTGTTCGACCAGCCCGACGCGCCGAATCGCCTCGGCGTAAAGCCCTTCGGTCGGCAGAAACATGAGCGCAAAATCCGTCGTGCGCGGCGGATTGATGTATTTCGCGCAGATGTCCTTCGCGCTTTTGCGCAGAGCGGCTTCGAGGCTCTTCATCGCTTCGTCAGTCGCGGCGAGATCGGCCGATTCCTGCGCCACGACGAGGCGTTGATAATCCTCGATCGGAAACTTGGCATCGATCGGCAGCCAAACCGGCGCGCCGTTCTCGTCCCCTGGGAGCCTGACGGCGAAATCAACCATCTCGCCCCCGCCGTCGCGTGTCTTCACATTGCGCGCGAATTGTTCGCTCGTGAGCACCTGCTCGAGCAAAGTGCCGAGTTGCACTTCGCCCCAGCCGCCGCGCGTTTTCACATTCGTCAGCACACGCTGCAAGCCGCCGACATCGCTCGCCAACTGCTGCATTGCTCCGAGGCCCTGATGCACACGCTCGAGCCGATCGCTCACCATCTTGAACGATTCGCCCAGCCGCTTCTCCAGCGTCCCCTGCAATTTTTCGTCCACCGTCGCGCGCATCTTCTCGATTTGGCGCGCATTGTCTTCCTGCAGTTGTTGCAACCGCACATCCACGACCGAGCGCAGGCTCTCGAGGCGGGCGGCGTTCGACTCGGTCAGTTTTCCCGTCTGGGTAGCGACCGTCTCGAGCTGACTCCGGAGGATATTCCCGATCTCGGAGATCGATCTCAGATTCGTTTCGCCTAACGTTCGAAGCGATTCGTTCAATTCTTCGCGCTGCGCCTTGGCAGCGCTGGCGGCTTCCTCCCGGCTTCGGGCCGCTTCCTCGCGCAGGAGGCGCTCCTCTCGCTCCTGCGCGCGATCGATCGCCTCGAAGCGCTGGAGCAATTCCCGCCGCCGGCCCAGGCCAAGGATCGCGCCCATGACGATCGCGCCGGCGATCAGTCCCAGCAGAGCGGTCAGAATCGGATCCACCTCTAGCGATTAACAGTGCAGCGATTCGCTTTCAAGCAGCGCAAGGCGTTCACCTCCTTTGTCATCCTGAGCCGCGCAGCCAGCGAAGGACCCGCAGTTGCAAGAGGCGCGGCCTTATTTCCAGGACGCTCATCCGCAACTGCGAGGTCCCTCTCCGTCTTTCGGCGGATCGGGATGACAACGCGAAAAGCGGTTCGCGTTAAAACGAAAGCCTCACTCCTCCGTAGGCACCCCTACCCAGCGCCGGGAAACCAAAAACCTCCGAATAATGCTCATCTGTCAGATTATCGACCCGCCCGAAGATCGTGAGATGGGCATTCCAAGCGTATTCGGCTGCAAAATTCACAAAGGAATAATCCTCGATGTCGAAATTTGGCCCGCCGAAGTTCAACTCTTCCCGCGCGTTGACGAATTTCGCCTCCGCCGTGGTGCGCAGTTTCTTCCACCAGAGATACGATGCGGAGACGGAAAATTCGTTGCGTGGACGCCGCGGCAGACGCGCGCCAGGTAATTGCGAGATGTCAGCCGAGGAAGTTTTCTCCGCCTCCAGATAGGTGTAGCTCGCCGACAGGGTGAGGTCCTCCATTGGCCGCGCGCGCAGTTCCGTTTCGATTCCCTGGGTCCGCGCACCACCAAGGTTGAGCGTATCGAAGAGCCCATTGAAGCCGATCACGTTCGAGAGCTTGTTGTGAAAGTAAGTCGCGCCGATCACAACGCGATTATTCCAAAGCTGCTGCGTCACGCCCGCATCGAAGCCGCGCACTTTTTCGGGATCGAGATCGAAGTTGTTTCCGAAGATTTTGTCCTGACTGGTCGGTGGGCTGAAGCCGGTGGCGTAACTCGAGTGCAGAATCGTGGAGGTCTGTTTGATCTTGTAGCTCCCGGCCAAACGATAGGTCCAGATACCGCCAAACTGGTTGAAATGGTCGTAGCGGCCACCCGCGACGAAGTTCAGCCCCTCAAATGGCGTCGCGCTGGCCTGCACGAAACCCGCGATTTCGCTCGTGTGGTCGCTGATGAAATGCGGCTGCGGTCCGAAGAGCTGCGAGACAAACGGGCGCTCCTGCCCGGCATCGACGTCGCTATAGAAAAAGCCACTCGTGAGGGTGAGCCAACTCGTGGGCTTGAGATCGTTTTGATAATCGATCGTGAAACGCTTGAAGAGCGCGCGGGTCGGCCCCACGAAGCCGTCGTCGTTCGGGTCATTGACCTGCCGCTCGTGATCGTAGCTCACGATCATCTTGTGTTCCCACCAGTCGACCGGCCGGTAATCGAGATGTGGCGCGATCAGCCAGCGTTCGGTGAGAAAATTATCCAACGGCTTGGGAGCGAAAACGGTGTTGGGATTGCCGGCGTCGCTCAGGGAGTAGGTGAAGAGGCTGCTGAGCCGCAGTTGCTCGTTAGGCGACCAGCCCAGGTTCGCGATCGCGCTGGTGTTGCGATACTCATTGTTAGGCCGGTCGTTCTCGGTATCGAGCCGGCTCGCGCCCAACGAGTAGTCGAATTGCTTCCAACTGCCCGAGGTTTGCAGCGACTCGCGGAAAGTGTCGTACGATCCCGCCTCCGCCGTTACGGAACCCGAGGGCGGACCGCTCCCCTGCCTGGTAAAAATCTGGATTACTCCCGCCAACGCGCGCGGTCCGTAAAGCGTGCTTTGCGGTCCGCGGACCACTTCAATCCGGTCGATGTTGTCCGTCGTGAGATCGGCGAAATTGAAAAGCCCGGCCAGGCCCTGATTAACCGGGATCCCATCGAGCAGCACCTGGGTGTGCTCGCTCTTGAGGCCGCGGGTAAAGACCGAGGTCAATTGTCCCGGCGCCCCGCTCTGTAC
>JALYOR010000096.1 GCA_030856765.1 Verrucomicrobiota bacterium
AGGTAGCGATGCCACGGTCCGTCGCCCGTCAGGATGGCATAGGTGAGCTGATAGTTCTTACTGACCGAGAGCTGATAACTCGTCACCAAAGTGGAAACACCGCCCGCCAGGAAGATCAGTCCAACGAAACCGAGAAGCGGACCGACGACGGTGGCGAGAATAAGTTCGCGGCTGACTGCACCAAATCGAAGCCAGCGATTGGCGACGATCAGGGCGATCAGGCCGATCCAGACGAAGAACGAGTATTCTTTCGTGAGAACGAGCAAGGCCAGGCTCGCCAGGTAGGCGACGAGCAGCGGCCATCGACGAGGCGCGCGCAAATTCTCCCAGAGCAACCAGAGAGCAAGCAGCGCCCAGAAAGTAAAAAACCCATCCACCAGCGCATGTTGCGACATATGGATCTGGGTAGGCGCACAAGCCATCAAGGCGGCCACCGCGAGAGCACAGGGTGGTCCCTTCAGTCGCCAGGCAAAGGCGGCGGAAAGAAGCAGGGTGAGGATGCTAAAAGCCGAGGCGACGTTGTGCAGAGCAGCGAGCGCGCCGCTGCCAAAGAGGCTGTGCCACGTATAGGCAGCAAAAATGTAGAGGAAGCGGATCGGCGGCAGAATTGATCCCGGCAGTGTTTTTTGAACCTCGATATAATGATCGACGATGGCCGGGTATTGCCCCAACCCGACGCGGATCAAGCTTTCGACATATTTGCGGTAGAGATTTTCGTCGAAGCCAATCCCGGTAAAGGCCGCTTCCAAGCGAGCAGGCTCAAGCATGCCAAGGGGCGCATCCGCTCCCATAAAAAGAGTCGACGGAAGGCGCAGGAATCCACCGCCGATCAGGATCACCCCAAGCAGGATGACCCGGTAGTCGACACGAAAGGCGCGCGATGGTTTAGGCGTCATAAAGTCTTCCCCTCAGCAGGACCGACACCATCTGGCTTATTCGTCAACGTGCTCAAAAGCAACGTTGTCTTGTCTCGCCCATCTCGCTGGCGCGCCATGTGCTTTTACCAAAGAGATGATTTCTCCGGCCGAGTCGCGCTCATCCATTGTTCGGCCCTCCCCCGAGACTCGGGCGCTCTATGTCATGGAGCCGCCGCCGGCGCCCAGTTTATTGGACCAGCATTTGGAGAAGTTGCGTTCCTTTTACGAGCACGCGCCGACCGAGCCAACTGCTCCCGGCCGATTTTACCGAAACCTTCTCGGGGCCTACTATCGCGACTTGATTCCAGCGGGATCGAGCATCCTGGAGATCGGTTGTGGCGCCGGCAATTTGCTGGCCCTGCTGCCGAACCGAAAAATTGCCGGCATTGACCTTTCCGAGAAACAAATCAGCGCGGCCCGAGCGGCTATGCCGGAAGGAGAATTCCACGTCATGGCCGGCGAAGACCTCGCTTTGGAGAAAAAGTTCGATTTCGTCATCCTCTCCGAGACCGCAAATTTCGCTTCCGACGTGCAACGAATTCTCGAGAAGATTCACACCGTTTCACATTCGCGAACCCGCTTGATCTTGAACTTTCATAGCGGTCTATGGCGGCCGCTGCTCGGCCTCGGCAGCGTGGCCGGCATCCGAGCCAAACATCCGCCCTGCAACTGGCTCAGCGCGGATGACATGTCGAATCTGCTCGGGCTCGCAGGGTGGGATCTTCTCAAACAACAAGGCCGCCTTCTCCTCCCGTTTCCGTGTCTCGGGTTGGAAAAATTTATCAATCGATTTGTTGCTCCCGTCGTTTCGCAACTCGCTTTGACCGTTTTTCAGGTGGCGCGTCCTGCCTCGCGGCCGAGGAGCGACCAGACAGTATCGGTCGTGATTCCGGCCCGAAACGAAGCTGGGAATATCGAGGCCGCGGTGCGGCGAATGCCCAGGCTCGGACGCCATACGGAAATCATCTTCATCGAAGGGAACTCGACGGACCAGACTTGGGCCGAGATCGAGCGTGTGAAGGAAGCCTACCCCGATCTCGACATCAAAACGATGCGGCAGACCGGGAAAGGGAAAGGGAACGCGGTGCGCGAGGCATTCGAGGTCGCCACTGGCGAAGTGCTGATGATCCTCGACGCCGATCTCACCATGCCGCCGGAAGAACTCCCAAAGTTTTACGATGTTTTGAAATCAGGTCGCGCCGATTTCGCCAACGGCGTGCGGCTCGTCTATCCAATGGAAGAGAAGGCGATGCGGTTCTGCAATTTCGTGGCTAACAAATTCTTCGGGCTGGCTTTCAGTTGGGCGCTCGGTCAACCGGTGAAAGACACGCTTTGCGGTACCAAAGTCCTGCTCCGCAAAGATTACGAGCGCCTCGCGGCGAACCGAAGCCACTTCGGTGATTTCGATCCCTTTGGCGATTTCGACCTGCTTTTCGGCGCCAATCATCTCCACCTCAAGATTGCGGATGTCCCGATCCGCTACCGCGATCGCACCTATGGCGAAACCAACATCCAGCGCTGGCGCCACGGCGTGCTGCTGCTCCGTATGCTCCTGCTTGCGGTCAGAAAAATTAGACTCATTTAGCTGGAATGCCGATCGAGGTCCGGCAGCACAACGTAGAGATTCAGGCCAATGCTGCCCATTGGCGCCGCAAGCCTCTGCTCCGAAAAGTTTATCGCGATTTCTACCAGGACATCGCCCGCGGATTGCGACGCGATCTCGCTGGCCGCACAGTCGAGATCGGATCTGGAATTGGGAACCTGAAGAGTGTGATGCCAGACGCGCTCGCCACGGACCTATTCCCAAATCCGTGGCTCGACCAGGTAGAGAATGCTTATGCGTTGACCTTCCCGGACGCGTCGGTTGCCAATCTGATCTTGTTTGATGTCTGGCACCATCTCGAATATCCGGGCACTGCCCTGGCTGAATTCCATCGCGTCCTCGCGCCGGGCGGCCGGCTCGTCATTTTCGACCCGGCGATGGGGCTGTTAGGGCGCGTTGTTTACGGCGTTTTTCATCACGAACCGCTCTCCCTGACCAAGCCAATTCGTTGGCAGGCGCCGCCAGATTTCTCCTCCCGCGAAATGAATTACTATGCGGCGCAAGGAAATGCGCAGCGGATCTTTTTCTCGGAGGAATTTGCCGCCCAGCTCGCAGCCTGGCGAGTCGTGCAGCGCAAACAATTCGCGGGTCTTTCCTACGTCGCTTCGGGCGGTTTTCGCGGTCCGCAACTTTACCCGGAGAAGATGCACTCCGCCGTCCGGGCGATCGATCGGCTGGCTGACTCGGCGCCAAACTTGTTCGCCACCCGGCTATTGGTCGTGCTCGAGAAAAAATGATCTCCGCCCTCCTTTACGACCTGAATTGCGCCGCGCTCTGGCAACGAGAGGTCCGGGTATGGGATCGAACCGTCCTGGCAGCGTCCCTGGACCGCCTGCTTTTCCTGGGGTTACACCGCCTGGGTTGGATGGGAGAGGACGAGGATCGTTTGCTGCGCCGATTGAAGAATCTCATTCCGTTTCGATGCGCCGCCGGCAGTTTAAACGGCCGCACGGCTTTCGCGCGCTCCACTTTCAATTCCGGAAACAATGCCTTGGCAGAGCGCAAAGCGGGCACCTTTGAAGTGAACCTGGTGCGAGTCGACGACGTGCTGCCCGTGACCACCGTCGATTTCATCAAGATAGACGTGCAGGGTCACGAGTTAGCCGCTCTGACCGGCCTTAAGCGCACATTAACTTCGAACCCGGGCACTCGGGTCATGTTCGAGTTCTGGCCAGTGGGCCTGCGCTCCGCCAAAACCGAGCCTGAAGAGTTACTAAGGTTTTTATCGGACTTCGGCTTCGTGATTCACGCCACGGAGGACGCCGAGTTGCCAGAGCTGACTGATATTCAAAGCCTCATCCGAAAGCTGGGCGCGAATGGTTACACCAACCTTCTCGCATCGCGCACCGGAGTGCCGGCGCCATGAGCGAAGCTGCACCTCGTATTTCAGTGCGCAGGATTGGCGCGATGGTGGCGGGCATCGGAACCGTTATCTCTACCGTGTTGCACGTAACCTTCGGCATGAACGCCGGCGCGCTTTGGCGCGACGAGATCAACAGTCTCAGTATCGCAACCATGGGCACCTTCTCCGAGCTCTGGTCCTATCTCACCTTTGATTCGTTCCCCGCCCTCTTTTTTATCCTGCTGCGGGCCTTTGCGGGCTTCCCAGCAGCAGATTCCGACACGGGATTACGAATCTTTGGCGTCGCCATCGGGCTCTTAGTCATTGCCGTGTTGTGGCTCAATTCTCGCTGGCTGCGCTTCGGCTTTCCCCTCATCTCGCTTGCGCTTATTGGGTTCAATCCCTTGGTCATCCGCTATGGCGACTCGATTCGTGCCTACGGCCTGGGGATGGTTCTCCTTCTACTCTCTCTCGGCACAATATGGCGACTGGTGGAAAAGGCCAGTCCGGGACGCTTCCTCGCCGCTCTGGCCAGCGCAGTGCTGAGCGTCCAATGCTTGTACTACAATTCATTTCTGCTCTTCGCGATTTGCGTGGGCGCAGTCGCGGTCTCTTGGCGACGGCGCGAATATCAGCGCATTTTCATGATCCTCGGAATTGGCGGAATCGCCGCGACGTCGATGCTTGTTTATTGGTCCACGATCCGGCGAGTCGAAGCGACGCAATTTTTCTGGAAATTCAACTTCACGGCGGAATTGTTTTGGATCAAACTCTCCGAGACATTAGGCTCGCCGCTGGCGTCCTTCGCCTGGCTTTGGGTGGCGCTATGCGCCGGCGCGATCATCGCAGGCAGCTGGCAGCTGTGCCGCCGACCGCAGACCAGGTCTTCCGGGACCGGCAACGACGCGATACTTTTCGCGCTGGTGACGCTTCTCGTCGGTAGCGTGGGCTATTTCGGATTCCTTTTCCACCTGAGTTACGAGACACAGCCTTGGTATTATGTGGTATTCGTCGCGTTTGCCGCGACTTGCCTCGAGATTATCTTCGCCTCGTTACCTGGGAAGCAATGGGGCTTTCGGACCGGATTCGCCATTCTTTGCATCGGCTTGACCGCGCAGCCGGCCTGGGCTGCCTTACAGTTCCGGCAGACGAATGTGGATGTCATAGCTAGTCGACTGGAGTCACTCGCCAGCCCGAGGGATTTTATTGTGATTAATACCTGGAACTTCGGCATAACCTTCCGACATTATTACCGGGGCGCCGCCAATTGGACGACGGTGCCACCGATGGGGGATTTGCGCGTTCATCGCATGGACATGGTTTACCAGCAGCTGAGGTCGTCCGCACCCATGGCTCCGGTCCTATTGAAGATGGAGGAGACCCTTCGTCAGGGGAACACGATCTGGCTCATCGGCGCACTTGAGTTCGTAGCGCCGGGAGAAATACCGCGCCGGAATGTGCGCGGCTCACGTTTGTCGTTCTCAGAACGAGCTGGATTGCTCGTGCGCGTCCACGCCGAGGAATTGGAACGCGTCTCCTTATCATTGAAACAACCGGTCGTGCATCACGAAAATATTCCACTATCCGCGATTCGTGGCTGGCACGACAGCGGTGCACTCACTGTGCGCTGACCGAATTGGTCCTGACTCGGAAGAACGAAAGCGCTAACGCCGCTCTAACTCTTGTTGTAGTGAGTGGAACTCAGGCCGGTCCGGGTCGAGCTCGAGGGCGCGCTTTATTTCCACCCGGGCACTGTCCAGGTCTCCGGTGTGAAAGTGAGATTGCGCCAGCAGGAAATATATCTTGGCGTCACGCGGATTCGCCGCGTGAGCCTTCGCCAGGAAGGTCGCGGCTAACTCCCAACGCCTCTCTCGAAGAGCCATCACTCCCAGATTGTTGTAGGCGCCAGCGTGCCTTGGATCCAACTGCAACGCCGAATGATAGAAGCTCCGGGCGAGATCAGCTTCGCCCAGAGCAAGGTGCAGATTGCCCTGCGCAAAATTGATTTCGGCATTCTGCGGCGAATAGGCGTAAGCGAGTTCGATCTTCTGCCGGGCGAGGGGCAGTTGCCGAGCCTCGAGCGCCTGTAGCCCCGAGTTGTAGGTGTCGAGCGCCCAAAGGGTCGGATCCCGCTGCGGCATGGAAACAAAGGCTGTGCTGCCAAAGAGCAGGAAAAGAAAAAGCCCAGCCGGGAGGTAGTGCCTCGTCGCGATGTTTCGCCCCAATTCGCACAGCCCAAAGGAGGCAAAGAGCAAGAGACCCGGGACCGCCGCATCACGATAGCGTTCAGTCACGAATACAGGGAGTAAGGACGCCATGTGAAGAAGCACTGCCGCGGCGATCCAGCGCGAGCCGGGGATCCTCCAGCAAGCGACGACCAGACCGGGAAGACCGAGGGCGGCGACGATCCCGAAGCCTATTCCAGGAAAAATGATCGACTGATCCCGTAATGCCGTCACGACGCTGATGTCATCGTAACTGAAAGCATTCCAGAACTTCTGGACTTTCAAGCCCAGTAACCGTATCCAGGCCGCCGGATGATCCCGGATCCATTCCTTGGCCTGCTGAGACCAGTAAGCGGAAACTTCCGAACGTTTGAGAGGCCGCCCCAGCGCATTCTCAGCCGCACTGATTGAGTCTTTCAGCAGCGCCTCCTGGCCGGCATGCAACCCGGGTGGGAACTCCGGATATCCCGTGGCCACAGGATTGTTTCCGATCCAGAGATTCAATCCGCCATGCGCCGAAAGGAAGACAGGGTCGCGGGCGATGAAACCGTTGTGGACCCAGGCCGGCGCCGCACCAAGAAAAACGCCGGCGAGCAGCAGGCCCACACCGACAATTCGTTGGGGGAAAGGACCCGCCCAGCGTAGAAAGAGAGCCGCGAGCACAAGCGGGATGAGCAGCAGGATCGTCGCGATGCCCATGGCGGAGAAGCCCATCAGCAGCCCCAGGAGCAAGGGCACCCAAAGCGCGGGAACCCGCCGTCGCTTCACGATCTGCCAGACGACGAACCAAAAAACGAAGATTGCCAGCGCCGTCGGCATGAGGATCGCAGCGTACGCCTGTTCCGGTTTGAAGAAGGCCCAACCGAGGGCGGCGAGAATTCCGTTTAGCTGAGCCGGATGATGGGCAAACCATGCCCAGCCACGGTCGGGCGATGGGGCGGATCTTTGGGTGGTCAGGTCGCCAAAGACCAGGACCGCCAATTGGTAAAGAATCACTGCCGTCCCGGCGTCGGCAGCGGCTTGGATCAGACCCGGAACAAAAGGGCTGTAGCCAAAAACCTTATAGAGCAGGGCGAGAAAATACGGATACAGCGGCAATCCGTAGAAAGCCTGGTGATCGGTCCATTGGCCGTGCAGAATTCGCAGCGCCCAGTCATTATAGAAGCGCATGTCCCCTGCATTCGGGAGCAGAAAATGACTCTCGCTCAGCCTGGCCAAAACCAACAATCGAAGGGCAAAAACACCAAGAAACAGGCAAAGACCTGGCGAGAGCCCCCCTTGGAGCTTGCCCAAACCCTGCTTGCCCGGAATCGGCGCCCGGTCGGCAGCGAGCCGGGCGTCGCTCGGTTTCTCAGCGGGCAGGTCAGCAGTCATTCTCAGCAGCACAGAGAAACTTTCGCGCCAAGTCGCTCATTATTAAGAGTCATACGAATTTTGCTCCTGGTGAATAAAGACTCATCCTCAAACAATTCGCAGGGGGTTGGCATCAACGCTGCTCTAAAACAAGGCAATCCGCGATGGAACCGCGGGCGCAATAAAACAAACAAAACAAACAGAAAGCAATCATATGTTAAGAAAACTCAACCAACGCCGCGGGGGTTTTACCCTCGTGGAAATCATGATCGTCGTCGCGATTATCGCCCTTTTGGCGGCCATTGCGGTCCCGGGATTTCTCCGGGCTCGTAAGCGCTCCCAGGCGAGCCGCGTCCTCAACGATCTTCGTCTCATCGACTCTGCAGTCGATCAGTATGCGATCGAAAACAACAAATCCTCGGGGGCCACTGTGCCTACGAATGCCTGGACCTCCTATCTGAAGGACGGCACGCCGCTTTACAAAACCGGCAAGGACATCTTCGGCTCCGATTACGGCGCGCAGAAAGTGGATAGCATCCCGAAGGTTCCGTCAGCGACATATACCACGCTCTCCGACGTCGCTCCTTCGAGCTTCTGGGATCCATACTACTAGCCCACCACAAGCTGAACCAGAAAGAATCACTACGATGCTAACTACACTCAATCAACGCCGCGGGGGTTTTACTCTCGTGGAAATCATGATAGTCGTCGCGATTATCGCGCTTTTGGCCGCCATTGCGGTTCCGGGATTTCTCCGGGCTCGTAAGCGCTCTCAAGCGAGCCGCGTCCTCAACGATCTTCGTCTCATCGACTCTGCAGTCGATCAGTATGCGATCGAAACTAATAAATCCTCGGGAGTCACGGTGCCTACGAATGCCTGGACGGCATATCTAAAGGACGGCACGCCTCTCTACAAGACGGGCAAGGACATCTTCGGCTCCGATTACGGCGCGCAGAAAGTGGATATCATCCCGAAGGTTCCGTCAGCGACCTATACCACGCTCTCCGACGTGGCTCCTTCGACCTTCTGGGCTCCATACTACTAAACAACTGGACGACTCATCCTCCTGTCATTCCCGCCCTGCGGGAATGGCAGGCAATGAGTTGTTCGGCTAGCCTAGATGGCATCTGCATTCTCTTCTGCGCCCGCGACGCGAGACATGCGGGCGACCGTCTGTCACCGTCCAGATTCAGATATCGCGCTGACGAGACACCGCCCCCCATCGCAAACTCCAGCCAGCCAAAGCTCCATCCCCTTTGCCTGGCAGCGCCTTAAACTGTCACTCCTGGTCCTCTCGCAGAAAAGGTGGCTCTGTTGCCTTTGCTTGATCTTGATCGGTTTCGTGGTGAGGACGCCAGCTCTCCACGGCCCGTTTCTGTGGGATGATGAATATCTCGCGGCGGGCAATCCTTTCATCAAGAGCCCGCTCCTGATTCTGGAGGCTTTTCGGCATAGTCTCTTTCTGGACTCTTTCTCGGCTCATTACCGGCCGGTCCAAAATATCTCGTTCATGCCGGATTACTATCTCTGGAGCGACAATCCTTTCGGTTTTCATCTTTCGAATATCATCTGGCACGTCGCCGGCGGGGTATTGCTCTTTTTCCTTCTCCGCCGCCTGCTTATCAGTTCGCGCAGAGAACCTGTCTCTCCTCGGAAATCCCAGGTCATCGCCTTCCTGCTCGCGGCCGTTTGGATCGTCCATCCAGTCCATAGTGCGGCGGTCGACTACATTTCGGGACGCGCCGACAGCGTCGCTTTTTTCTTCGCTTGCGCCGCCTGGCTGGTCTTTCTCCAGGCACGCTCTTACAAGACTGTGAGCGCACGCTCCGCGGCCTATGTGAGTTCCTTTTTCCTGGGCATACTCGCGCTCTGTACTCGGGAAAGCGCACTTATCTGGCTGGCGATTTTCCTTGGCCATCGTCTCTTCTTCCCTGAACGAACGAGCGCCAGGAATAAAGTGGCCCTCGTCCTCTGTTGCTTCCTCCTCGCGGCTGGCTACGCCGGCCTTCGACACCTGCCGCCACCGCGAACTCCTACCGCCTCTGCGCCTCGCTGGACGCCGCCGACCCGCGCCGTCCTGATGTTGCGCGCTCTGGGGGATTACGGCCGCCTCATGATCTTCCCTTCCAAGCTGCACATGGAGCGCTCTATCTTCGATCCCACTTTTCTGCGGAACCCCGAAAAGTGGGCCACTACTGTGAGGGTCGAGTATCTTTCGATTCTTGGGTTGGGAGTATTGGCCGGGCTCGCCGTGGGGGCCTTGCGCAAGGAACGCGGGCGTGAGCTTCGCATTTTAGGCGCCGCTTGGTTTGGGGCCGCCTATCTCCCGATCTCAAATATCGTCGATCTCAACGCCACTGTGGCGGAGCACTGGCTCTATCTACCCAGCGTCGGCCTTCTTATCTTCGTGGCGGGTTGCGCCCTGGGCCTGCCGCGGAGGATTCATCCATGGGCCATCGCTTTCTCCTGCCTCTTCGTGGTTGGGTTGAGCGCGAGGAGTTACTGCCGGAGCGGTGATTGGACGAGCGCCGAAACCTTCTTCCGACAGACGCTCGCCGCCGGAGGCACGAGTCGCGCTGCCACCAATCTTGCCGTTGTCCTGACGGGTCGCGGGGATTTCAAAGGGGCAGAATCTTTGCTGCGGCGTGTCCTTGAAGTGTCGCCGCAGGATCCGATCGCGCGCAACAATCTGGCCGATGCTCTGCGGCACCTGGGCCGAAATGAGGAAGCGGGCAAACTCGTGGTTTCAACCGCGAAGGAGAGCGAAAGAAGCCGCCGGGATTATCCCCGCACCTGGATCGCCGCCGCGAATCTGGCGCGCCTGCGACACTTTCAAAAGGAAGATCAGGCCGCGCTTGCCGTCCTCGATCAAGCGCGAGCCGACTATCCGGAGGTCTGGGATTTGATCAGCTACGAAGCGGAACTGCTTCGCGAAGCCAAACGACCGAAGGCCGCACGCCATCTTGTCGAAGATTTCGCACGGAGGAATTGGTGGCATTACGGCGCAGCCCTCGCCCTCGGGCGGCTTTACGCGGAAGAGGGAAACGTGGCCGCCGCCGACCGGGCTTTGCGAATGGCGAGCCGATTGGACCTTCACGATGTCGAGGCTTTGAATTTACTTGCGCGGATCCGGCTCCGACAAAACCGGCTGGCAGATGCCTATCGGGCCCAGAGCCGGGCGGTCGCGCGCCAGCCCGATGCGCCCCGTCAGTATATCCTTCTCTCGGATATCCTCGAAAGAATGGGTCGCACCGTGGAGGCCAAAGTCGCGATCGACCAAGGCGCCCGCCTCCAGGCGATCGGGCGCGAATCGCGCGCGCTCGCAAATTAGACGCTGCACGACCCGCCCCGCGGCATTGACAGGAAGAACCGCGCCGCTAGGATCGGCGCCACCGGCCGCGGTCTATGTCTGCGAGAATTTTCACCGATAAAGACGTTCAGCTCGGCCCGCTCCTCGACAAAGCCTGCGCCGTCATCGGCTATGGCGCGCAAGGCCGGGCTCACGCCCTGAACTTGCGCGACAGCGGCATACCGGTCGTAGTCGGCCTTCTCCCGAAGAGTCGCTCGCGTCGGACCGCCCGCCAGGACGGCCTTTGCCTAACGAACACGGCGGCGGCGGTGCGCAAAGCCGATCTCATTTTCCTGGCCCTGCCCGACACGAAAATGGCCCAGGTCTTCCAGGAAGAGATCGCCCCCAACCTGCGCAGCGGACAAACGCTCCTTTTTGCCCACGGCTTCGCCATCCATTACCGCACCATCATTCCGCCTAACGACGTCGACGTGGTCATGGTCGCACCCAAAGGTTTGGGGCCGATGGTGCGCACTCAGTTCGAAGCCGGGGGTGGCGTTCCCTGCGTCATCGCCGTCCACCAGGACGTGAGCGGCCACGCCCGCTCCATCGCGCTCGCCTACGCCAAGGCGATCGGGGGCACACGTGCCGGAGTGATCGAGACTACTTTCAAGGAAGAAACCGAAGCCGACTTATTCGCCGAGCAGGCTGTCTTGTGCGGCGGGATGAGCGCGCTGGTGCAAGCTGGTTTCGAGATTCTGGTCGCCGCCGGTTACCAGCCGGAGATGGCCTATTACGAATGCCTGCACGAACTGAAATTCATCGTCGATCTGATGCATCGCGCGGGGATTGGAGGGATGCGGGCGCGGATCTCCGAGACTGCCAAATGGGGGGACGTGTCGGTCGGGCCGAAAATCATCGACGCCTCGGTGAAGGAACGCATGAAAGAAGTGCTGGCCGAAATTCAGCGGGGAAAGTTTGCCAAAGACTGGCTGCGGGAAACGGCCAGCGGCAAAAAGCGCTACCAGCGTCTGCTCGACGCGGCGGCCGCTCGGCCGATCGAGAAAGTAGGCGAGCGCCTCCGGCAGCGGATGCCCTGGCTCGACGAAAAATAATCGCACCTCCGCGGTGCCGTCGAAAAACGGCACACGGCCCAAATCAGCTGACCTCGCCGGCCCTGCCTAACGAGAGACAGTGCGACCGCGGCCGATAATCTGAACCGGCGTCGAGGTCGTCATCACTCCTCCGATCACATAGGCGATCGGGCTCGGAATAGCCGAAGCTGAAGTCAGGACGTAGATCTTAATCGTTTTCTGCGCGGACATCTCCAGTGCTACATGCGGACGAGGGGTCGATTCCCGATTATTCATCGGGCCGGCCACTGCGGCAGCACTCAGCATGGATCCGCAGGCGAGAGCCGCGGACAGGAGAAACAAGCCGCGCAGATGGAAACATCTGCTTCTTGTTGTCATGGCTTAAGTCTGCGGCCGGGAGGGCCTTGCCAGCAAGGAAAATCTTCGGACATAAATCCGACCATTTCGGCTATTCGTCCCAGAGGAAATGCTCAAGCCGCAACTGCGTCAGACGGGCTTTCGCCTCGTCGCTGCGGGCTCCACCGACCGCGGCCAGTTTTCGATAAACCGCCACGGCCGCTTTCCAGTCATTCGATTCCTCAAGCAGATGCGCGGCATTGAATCCCGCCTTGTAAAACCAAAAAAATTCATGCTGAAGATCGGGCCGGGAGCGTTCCTCGATCACCTCATAGTAATTCCTCAGGGCGGCTGGCTTGTCGTTCAACTTTTCGAGCGCCTTCCCCTTTTTGAACTGCGCCTGATTGCGCCAATGCGGCGGCACGCCCGGCTCGGTCGCTAGCTGCTCATAGAGCCCGATCGCGCGCCGATAGTTCGCCGCGTCGGTCGCGCCCATCTCGTAGTAAATATCGGCCTTCCCGCAGAGCGCTTCCCGGTGCTCGGCCGGTTTGACCTCGTTCTTGAGCACCTCGTCATAGAGAGCCAGGGCCTCCCGATTCTTGCCCAGTCGTCGTTCGATCGCCGCCTCTTCGTTGCGCGCGGCCCACTTCATTTCCCCATTCAGTTTTACCACCTGATCGAGCAAGGCCAGAGCGTGATCGAGCGCCCCTGTCCCCATGCTCGACATCGCGGAACGGGCGGCGAAAAAGAGCGCCTTCTCTGCCAGCGGAGCATCGGGTTTTCGTTGCGCGAGCAATTCAAATTGCGTCTGGGCGTTGGCGAAATCCTGCCGGCGAAAATAGGCCTCGGCCAGTTTCATTCGCACCTCGGCGGTGAAACGCGACTCGGCATGCTCTTGGAGAAAGGCCTTGGCCGCGTTGATCACCGCCATCTCCTCCGCCGTCGGCGTCGCATCTTCGATCCAGATCTGCAGGTAATCGGCCCGTTCGCGCGCGGTCGCGGTCGGCTGGCCCTGCCGGGCTTTCGCCAGCTTCTGGCGCGCCTGAGTGAGGTCCGGCTTGGCGGCGTGAAAGGCGAGCTCGGCCAGAGCCACCCATGCCTCCGACACCCGCGGGCTCTCCGGAAAATCGCGAATGAATTTCTCGAATGTCTGGGCGGCCTCCGGTTTGCCCTGGGCCGCCTGCAAGGCCCCTTCCTCGAGAAGCAGCTCGCCTTGGACCGATTGCTTCGCCGGATCGTTGCTAATCCGGCGATAATCCGCGGCGAATTCCTTCTCTCGATCGAGGCGCAGCCAGCAAAGCGCCGCGTTGAAAAGCGCCGGCCCCGATAAATCCGGGGCGCGCTGCGCCAAATCTTCATAGATGGGGGCCGCCTCTTCGAGTTTCCCGCTGCGATAGTTGGCCTCCGCGATTAACCAATCGACCTGCTGCTGAAAAGCCGGCGCCGAACTCAAATCGCGGGCGGCCTCGGCGGTGGCGATCGCCGGCTGCCACTCCTCCTTCGCAAAATGGAGCTGGGCCAGCTCCAGCATGGCTTCGCCTAACGATGACAGCTTCAGGTTGCGATCGCGCAGGTCGGTCAGCAACGCGACGGCGCGCTCCCGGTTGCCCGAGCGCAGCACACTGCGGGCAAAGTACCATTGCGCCAGCGCCTGCCGGGGCTGGGCCGGATCGTGCATCCAGCGTTCCAGTTCGTTTGTGGACGGCTTGCGCTCCATCCGGTAAAGCTCATCGAGCTTGCTGAAGATGGCGGGGAGCGCGGAGTCGTTAGGATGATGATCGATAAACTCCTCGAG
>JALYOR010000140.1 GCA_030856765.1 Verrucomicrobiota bacterium
CGGTAATTGCATGCTGCAACTATACGTTCAGAGCGGCTGAAGTGAACGGAAATGGCTGCTCAACTTTGCCGGCTCCATCTTGACAAGATCCGAGCGCACGTACTCGACGACGCGTGCGCGCAGGGAATTGGGAAACAACTCCGTGACGGTGGCGTGGATTGAAGCGGGTGCGGCAAATGACCAGCCGGCGGCGGCTTCCCGTTTCACCCCTCGGCGATGTGCCCGGCGAGTTCTTTCTGTGGCTCACCGTTTCGCGGCGCGGAAAAATCGCGCTTCTTCCACGACTCGTGGCGGGCTTGGGCGGTGGAGCCGGTGATGAGCTTGAGTAACATGGTGGCGCGGTTTTTGATCTCGACCTCGTCGCCGGCGACGTAATCCTGCGGCTCGGCGCAGAAGCCATATTCCGAGGCGGTGTCGAGAATGATCTGCCACTTTACTTCTCGCTGGCCGGGCAGGACGAATTGCAGCGGCTCGTGATGCGCGTTGATCAGGAGGAAGAAAGTGTCGTCGCGGATCGGCTCGCCTTCGAAGGTCTGGACGTCGATCGTGTCGCCGCTCAGGAGCATGCCGAGGCAGCGGACGAAGGGCGAATTCCATTCGTCATCGCTCATCTCGTTGCCGCCGGGGTTGAACCACATCACATCGCGAATATCGGACCCGCGGATGCGCCGGCCCTGGAAGAATTTCGGGCGGCGAAAGACAGGGTGATCGTGGCGCAACCGGATCAGGCGCTTGGTGAATTCGAGGAGCGCCTTTTGCTCGTCGGTATGATTCCAATCGAGCCAACTGATTTCGTTATCCTGGCAATAGGCATTGTTGTTGCCCTGCTGGGTGCGGGCGAACTCGTCGCCGGCGGTCAGCATCGGGACGCCCTGGGAAAGGAAGAGGGTGGTGAGGAAATTGCGGCGCTGCTGGAGGCGGAGCTGCTTGATTTCCGGATCGTCGGTCGGGCCTTCCACGCCGTGATTCCAGGAGTGATTATTGTTGTCGCCGTCGCGATTCTCTTCGCCGTTGGCTTCGTTGTGCTTGTGGTTGTAACTGACGAGGTCGTTGAGGGTAAAACCGTCGTGGGCCGTGATGAAATTAATACTGGCGTAGGGACGGCGGCCGCTGTGCTGGTAGAGATCGGGGCTTCCCGTTAGGCGATACGCCAGTTCGCCGATCCTACCTTCGTCGCCTTTCCAAAAACTGCGCACGCTGTCGCGATATTTTCCATTCCACTCCGCCCAGAGAACCGGGAAATTGCCGACCTGATAGCCGCCTTCGCCCACGTCCCACGGCTCTGCGATCAACTTGGTTTGCGAGATGACCGGGTCCTGGTGAATGATCTCGAAAAAGGCGTGGAGCTTGTTCACGCCATTGGCATCGCGCGCCAGGGTCGAGGCGAGGTCGAAGCGGAAACCGTCCACGTGCATCTCGTTGATCCAATAGCGCAGGCTATCCATCACCAGCTGGAGGGTGCGGGTGTTGAGGAGATTGAGGGTGTTACCCGTGCCGGTGAAATCGAGATAGAAGCGCGGGTCCTCCGGCATGAGGCGGTAATAGGCCTCGTTGTCGATCCCGCGGAAGCTGAGCGTCGGGCCCATGTGATTGCCTTCGCCGGTGTGGTTGTAGACCACGTCGAGGATCACCTCGAGCCCGGCGGCGTGGAGGTTGCGCACCATCTGTTTGAACTCCGTCACCTGCCCGCCGCTCGCCCCAGAGGAGGAATACTTCGGGTCCGGAGCGAAGAAACCGATCGAGTTGTAGCCCCAATAATTCGTCAGGCCACGATCGACCAGCGTCTTGTCGTTGACGTGATGATGAACCGGGAGCAGCTCGACGGCGGTCACGCCGAGCTCTTTCAGATACTTGATCGACGCCTCGCTCCCGATCCCGGCGTAGCTGCCGCGGATTTCGGCCGGGACCTGCTCGTTGAGCTTGGTAAAGCCCTTGGCGTGCATCTCGTAGATCACGGTGCTGTGCAGTGCCGTGCGGGGATGTTGGTCGCCGCTCCAATCGAAGGAGTCGTCGATCACGATTGCCTTCGGCATTCCCCAGGCGTCGTCGCGGAAGTCGCGGGACAGATCCTCATTCGAGCCTCCCACCACGTAGCCAAACATTTCGTCGGCCCAATTAATCCGGCTGGAGATCGCCTTGGCATAGGGATCGATCAGGAGCTTGGAGCTATTGAAGCGCCGGCCGCGCTCCGGGTCGTAGGGACCGAAAACGCGGAAGCCATAGAGCTGCCCCGGCCGCACGTCGGGCAGGAAGATGTGCCAGACCTGATCGGTGTGTTCCGTCATTGGGATGCGGTTATTCTCCTGGCGGGCATCGGGCGAATCGAAGAGGCAGAGATCGACCGACGCGGCCAGCTCGGAAAAGATGGCGAAATTCACACCATTGCCGAGCCAGGTGGCGCCGAGCGGATAGGGATAACCGAGCCAAATTTTAACCGGAGTCATAAATGCGAACGGTGTTTATCCCATTCACCGCTGGGAGAAGCAAGAGACGCGACAAATCGCACTGTATCGTCCGCCGTCTCAGCGGATCTAAATGTTCGGGACGCGCTGCGACTCGCAGGCGACGGACGCCGACCGCGCGCCGCGCTTACCGCTGGGCGGCGGCTTTCGGCATGACCCCAACCTTTTGGGCGAAGGCGATGAAGCGCGGGTCGTCCTTGTAGGCGCGCAGGAAAGGATCGTTCAGCAGCTCGGTCACACCCGTGTCGTGCGTCGTCCAAGCGTGCTCCAGCCACTCGAACATCTTCTCCGGTTCTTTGCGCAGGGCATAGACGATGGCGATCTGGCTGCCGGACTCGTCGCCGTTTTCGTCGATCAGTTTCTTCAAGGCCGCGTCGGCCTCGGCGCGGTCGCCGTTGGCGAAATGGGCCAACGCCAGGGCGTAGGTGCGCCAGAACGGATCGGTTTCCTGTTTGGCCAGTTCGACGGCGGCGCCGGCTTTGCCGCGCAGAATCTGAATGATCGCCAGTTGCGAGTAGCTCTGGGCGGACTGCGGCTGCAGCGCGATGGCCTTGCGCACCGCCAACTCGGCCTCGTCGTAGCGGCCGAGCAGGGTGAGATAGAGGGCGAGATTGAAGTAGGATGCGGTGCGTAACGGCTCGAGCGCAATCGCCCGCTGCTCGAGCGCGACGGCTTCGTCGAGCCGGTCAAGATAGGACAGCAGGGTCGCGAGATTTGACGTCGCCGCCGCGTTCTGCGGAGCCAGCTCGAGAGCGCGGCGGAGTTCCGCTTCCGCGGCGGCGAAATCATAATCGACGTCGCTCAGAATCGCGCCTTCTGCCAAATGTGCATCGGCGAGATTCGAATCGAGCTCTAGCGCCTTCCCTGCCGCGGCACGCGCTTTTGCGATTAACTCTGCTTTTTCTGTCGGCGCAAGACCGCCGAAACGCGTAGCGAGACGCTCCGCCGAATAGGACAGCTTCGCATAGGCGAGCGCGTAACGCGGGTCGAGCCGGATCGCCTCTTCATAGTAGCCGATCGCTTTGCGGTTATCCTCAGCGGTACGGCGATAAGAGTAAAAATTCCCCTGCAAGAGGTCCTTGTAGGCTTCGACGTTCTGGTTCGAGGGCGTGGCCGCGGTAGTCAACGGGGCGGTCTGCCCATTGCTCCCGAGCAGCGCGACCTTGAGCTCCTTCGCCACCGCGCCGGCGATCTCCGATTGCAGCGCGAAGATATCCTTCAGTTCCCGGTCGTAGGTCTCGGACCAGACATTGGCGCCGTCGCCGGATTTAATCAGCGCCACCGCGATGCGGACCCGGTCGGCCGACTTCCGCACGCTGCCTTCAAGCAGGTAATAGACGCCGAGCTTTTCGCCGATGCTCTTGCTGTCGTCGGTCTTGCCTTTGAACTGAAAAGAGGAGGTGCGTCCGACGACCTTCAGGTCCGGCAAACGCGAGAGCGAGGAGATGAATTCTTCCGACATCCCGTCGGAGAAATACTCGTTCGCCGGATCACCGGTGGAATTGACCATCGGCAACACGGCGATCGATTTTTCAGGAACAGCGGCGTCCTTCGTCGCTGATCGATGGGCAGTGAAATACCAGGCAGCTCCGGTCGCCAGGATCGCGGCGAGCGCGAGTGCGCCAATCCATCCGACACTGCGCCGCGCCGGTTTTTCGACGATCGGCTTTTCTGCGGCTTGCTGAAATTTCTGCGGGAGCGCGCCGTTCCCCAGTGGCTCGGCATAGAGGTTGACCAAATGGAGCCGGACGCCGTGCTTGACCTCGCAATCGCCCAGGTCGTGCAGACGCGGCGCCCATTTCCGGTATTGCACCAGATCATCGGCTACGTGCTGGGAGAGGAGGATGTGCCCGGCGTCGCCGCAATCCATCACCCGTTGCGCCATGTTGATGCCGGCCCCGGCGATGTTGCTCCGCCCGCTCACGTCCTTCACCTCGCTCACCGGTCCGCTGT
>JALYOR010000187.1 GCA_030856765.1 Verrucomicrobiota bacterium
CCGTAGATCTAGCGACGGATCGCTCAAACTGCCTTCTACACCTAGCTGAGCCAGCGACGGCCCCAACGCTCGCACCACGATGGTGGACGGCTCCGATCCCCCGAGAATGAGCCCGCCGATCAGCACATCGCCCCCCGTTTGAACCAGCCCGCGAGTGCTGAGGTTAGCGACGATGGTCGGCGCGGTTGCGCTCAGATCATAGACCTCGGCCAGCCCGACGCCGGTTCCGCCCCCAGCGCCCCTCACCACCGCGGTGTAGGCGCCCGGGTTGAGATCAGCGATCAAGGCCGCTTCCGCAGCGTCGGCCGGGGAATGCCCGTGCCTCTGATCGCGTCCTGCTGTACGTCCATGACGACACCGCCCAGATTTGTTTTCTCCCAGTCATCGTTAGTCGCGATGATCGCACCGGATTCATCGTGCAGTTCGAGAAATGGATCGGCTAGCGACGTCGCAATTCCTCCATCTTCCAGACTCGGGCCAATGGCGCGCAGAAGTAGTCTCTTCGTCCCACTGCCTCCGACAATAAATCCGCAGATCGCCACCCTCTCATCCGCTCCCACCTGAAGACGGGTGGAGACGTTAAGAAGACCCGCCGGCCCGAGTCGATTGCGCGCGTAGGCAATGACGCTGGGCAGGTTGAGGACGTCTTTTTGATAAATCTCGATGAAATTCGTGCCGTAGCTGACGGCGGAATCAATCGACTTCGTCAAAACCTCTGCGGGATCGCCCGGAACGCCGTTGTTCACCCGGTTGGTCGATTCGTCGTAACACCAATAAAGCATCTGGGCCGCCACGTCCGGCTGACTGTTCCAAAGAAGGTTCCAAGCCGAATCATCCGGCCCGGGCACGACCGGATTGAAGGTGGAAAGGCTGTTGATCTGCACGATCAACCGCCCGGGCCACGAAGTCCGGGCGGCCGTGACAACGTTCGCCGCCACATAGGTGGCCGTCGGATCCAGGTTGATTCCTCCTGAGCCGACATGGCCGTTGCCTCCCACGGCTATTGTGACGAGCTGATTTGGGAACGCCTCCATCGTCGCATCAATGATCTGCTTGCCGGCGTCGAGCAGTTTTTCGGTCGTGTAGCCGGCGGCCAGCCAATCGAGGATCTCGGACGCGGTGTGCGGAACGTTCCAATCTTCACTGTTGGCGTTGGCGAAGCTCGCCGCGACCACTGCGACGGTCTTGTTGGCGGAAAAATGGGCTCCCAAGGCGCGGATCATCGTGGTCTTTTTGGCCAGGAACGTCGGCTCCCAAAAAACGGGAATGGTTACCGCCGTCCCATCGTCGTCGTAGATAAAAAAAGTTCCGCCGGCCGCTTCGACGGCCTCGGTCACCCAAGCTGGTTTGCCCGATTGGGTATTAATGCGCAGGAGGACGAGCTTGCCCGCCGTCGCAGCTCTCGCCACCTCGCCATCGAGAAACTCCCAATCAAAATTCCCTTCGGTTGGCTCGAGCGCGCCCCAATCCTGCCGGACGGTGGTGCCAGTCATATCGGGATTTCCCAGCACGAGATCACTCGCTTTATGGCCGGCACTAAAAAGCGAAAAAACTCCGCGCGGGACATCCGCACTCCCGGAAACCGCGAAAAGCACCAGCGCGCCGGCCGTCGCCAGGCAATGGTTCAGACGGTTGCCGGCACTTCTGAGGATGAAGTTACCTTGCTGTATTTTGCTTTTCTCCATTCCCTCGAATCCTTCTCTCTGCTTCCAACTTGATCGAGCACATTACCTCTCCCACCAGAAAATAGGAGACGAGTCTTCCCTGAAATAAGACGTGCATCCCCGCTCTCCGCTGGTCACGATGAGTCATGAACTTCACCAAAAACATCGGCATGCTTCTGCTCGCGGTTTATCTGATCGTCGTCGGCATCGTAGGCCTGACCGGCATTGGACCCGGAATCCTCCTGCCGATTCTGGCGCTGATCGCCGGCATCTTCATTTTGATCGGGAAATAGGGGCAGCAACCGACAACCGTCAGGCCCTGGCCAAACGCGAGGCGCCTTTCGGATTGAAAGTTATTCCGGTCGGGCGCAGGATCGGCTGATGAAAGTTGTCATCCTCATCGTTCGCAGTCTCCTGGGCCTTGCCTTCGTCGTCTTTGGCTTGAACGGGTTTCTCCATTTCATCCCGATGGATCCGCCTGCGCCGGATGGCCCCGCGGGCCAGTTTTTCGCCGCGGTTACGAGCACGGGCTACATGAAAGTGGTTTTCCTCTGCCAGATCGCCGGCGGTCTTATGCTCCTCCTCAATCTTCTCCCGGTCCTTGGCCTCACCATTCTTTGCCCGGTGATTTTCAACATTGTTCTCTTTCACCTGACGATGGAACCAAAGGGCCTCGGAATGGCGATCGGTTTCGCGCTGGTCGCCCTCTTTCTCGTCTGGGCGTACTGGGATCACTACCAGCATCTGCTTCGGCAGCCGCAAAAGTAGTGATCATCCTGCACGACCCGCGTTGCGCGGATTACGGCGTGGGTGGCCATCCCGAACGGTCGGCGCGCACGATCACCAGCGCGGCGCATCTGCAGGCGACGCATCCCGATTGGGAATGGCGCCGACCGGTCGAGGCTTCGGACGAAGCTCTGCTCCGCGCGCACACCGCCGAACATGTCGCGCGGGTGCGCGACGCGCGGCATGATTTTGACGCAGATACGCCCGCTTATCCGGACATTTTCGCGCATGCCGCGCGAGCCTCGGGAGCGGCCTGCGCCGTGGCGCGGAGCGCGTTGGATGGAGCGCCGGCCTTCAGCCTGATGCGCCCACCCGGTCATCATGCGACCGTCGACCAGGCGATGGGATTTTGTTTCTTCAATCACATCGCGGTCGCCGCCCTCGACGCCCTCGCAGCGGGCGCCGCGCGCGTCGCGATTTGGGATTTCGATGCGCATCACGGCAACGGCACCGAAGCGATCGTGGCCCGCCATCCGCAGATTGCCTTTGCCTCGGTTCACCAATTTCCCGGCTATCCCGGGACGGGGACCCGTTCGTCAGGCAACGTGCATAATTTCCCGATCCCGCCCTTCACCCCCGCGGCGGAGCATCGCGACGCGGTCGCGCGCGCTCTCGCCTTGTTGCAGCAATTCAAGCCCGACCTGTTGCTCGTCTCGGCCGGTTTCGATGCTTTCGAGGGCGACCCGATTACCCAGATGAGCCTGGGGACCGAGGATTTTGCCTTCTTCGGCCGATGGTTGCGCGAGAGCGCGATCCCGGCGGGCGCGATCCTCGAGGGCGGTTACAGCGAGGAGTTGGCGAAGCTGATCGACGCGTTCCTGAGCAACTGGGACGCGTAATTCGAGTGCAAAACCCCCGGCCAAAAGGCGAAGTAACAGGTTTGTAACCTTTTCCGCGTTGACCGGAATTTTACCGGGCATCTATAGTGTTTCATTCGCCAAATCAGAATCAAAAAAATATGAGAAACTTCGGTTCATCTAATCGCTCTGTCCGTTTACTGGCCCTCAACCTTCTTTTTGGAGTAACGGCTGCTCTCACCCCCGCGCGCGGGACCCCTCCGCTCTTCGATGCTCCGTGGCGCGGGTACGACACCGGCGTTTACCCGGCCGGCTTTGCTCCGAAATCAATCGCTGCCGGCGATCTGGACGGCGATGGCGATGCCGATGTGGTGGTCGGCAATTGGTTCTTTTCCGGCGCAGGGATTTCAGTGCTGAAGAACGAAGGCGACGGGTCTTACGGCCAGCCGGCCCGTTATGCAACGCCCTACAAC
>JALYOR010000202.1 GCA_030856765.1 Verrucomicrobiota bacterium
GTGAGACACCGCGACCAGCACACGAGACGTGTGCGCTACCCGGATTACTTCGCCTTCGTGAGGTCAGCCTGGTTGAGGTCGAGATTTTTCTGCTCGATCACTTTCACTTCTGGAAAGTTTTTCTTCAGCGATTCGAGGAAATCCTGGGCCTTGCCTACGATGACCAGGCTGGTCGGTTGCGCGAGGTAATCCTTCGCGAACGCAGTCACCGCTTCGCTCGTCACCGCGTCGATTGAAGGAATGTATTTATCCAGTGTATCGAGCGGCAAATCGTAGGTCGCGAGATCGGAAATCTGGCCGGCGAAGCCCCGGTTGGTCTCCAGATTCCGCGCGTAGCGACCGGTCAGCACCGCCTGACGGGACTTCAATTCTTCACCCTTCACCGGCTCGCTGACCAGCCGTTTCAGTTCGGACTGAATCAACCCGGCCACTTCGGCGGCGGATTCGTTCTTCGTTTGCGCGGCGGCGCTAAACGGGCCTTTCTCGCGCCGCGGATCGAGCGAGCTGCCAGCCCCGTAGCTGAGCCCGCGCTTAATTCGAATCTCGCGGTTAAGGCGCGAGACAAAACCATTTCCCAGAGCAGCGTTGGCCACCAGCGCGGCGTAGTATTCGGGCGAGGCGCGTTTGATCGCCGGCCGCACCACGGTCACAGCTGCCTGCCCGGCCTCGGGCATGTCGACGACCAGACTTGTCGGTTTCCATTCCGCGGCTCCGGATGCCGTTGTGTCGTTAGGCGTTGATTTCTCATTCTTCCAATCACCGAAAAACTTCTCCGCATAGGCTTTCCCTTGCTCGAGTGTCACCTTGCCGACGAGGATGAAAGCGGCGTTCTCCGGTTGGTAGTATTCCTGGTAAAGTTTGACGATCTCATCGCGGCTGATCGCCTGGACACTCTCCATCGTGCCGCTGGCTGCATGTCCGTAGGCCCCCGCGCCATACACGACCCGCGAAGCGACAAAACGCGCAAGCGAGCCGGGTTGCTGCAACGCGACGCGCAGACCGTCAAGTCGCTGGCTCTTCAGTCGATCGACTTCCGCCTGCTGGAAAGCCGGATGCCGCACGACGTCGGCCAGGATCTTCAAAGCTGCGTCGGCCTTATCTGACATCACGACCACACTCGCGGCCGACGCATCCCAACCCGCACCGGAATCGATCGCCCCGCCTAACGACTCAATCGTCTGAGCGATCTGCGGGGCGGACATGGTCTCGGTCCCCTTGGTCAGGAGCTCGCTGGCCAGGCTCGCCGTTCCGGCCAATTGCGGCGGATCAACTTCCGCGCCACTCCGGACCAGGACCTGCGCGGCGAGAAGCGGAAGGTCCGGCCGTTCGGCGACGATCACGCGCAACCCGTTTTCCAGCCGCGTCTCCCGGGGGGTGGCGAACTTCGTTTCATGCCTGGCGGAAGGCGGCGGCGGCGTCTCGACGCCAGCGATCGCGAGGACGGATTGAATTGCCGTGAGGCTCAGCGCGGTGATCAATAAATGGGTTTTCTTCACGACTTTTTCTCCTCCTTTTTTTGCGCATCGGCCTTCATTGCCTCCGGCAGGTATTCGATCACCACTTTCCTTTTGCCGGTCAGATATCGATTCAAGGCTTCTTTCACTTGATCGGCGGTTACGGCCTGGAGCTGAGCAAAATCCGTGTTGACCCGATCCGGATCGTTGTAAACCACGGCCGCCTGGCCTAGCGCGCTGGCTTTGCCGTTATTCGTCTCGCGCTCGAGCAGCTTCCCGGTCAGGAACCGGCTCTTGGCCTTCGCCAGCTCCTCGGGAGAGACGCCCTCTTTGAGGACTTTGTCGATCTCGACGTTGAGTGCTTTCTCCGCGCCGGCGGGCGATTTGCCGCTCGCCAAAATCATGCGCACCGTCACCAACCCGAGATCTTCGTTGAGGTCGGCATCGAAAGAGGCCTGCTGCACGATCTGCTGCTCGTAAACGAGCGACTGGTAAAGCCGCGATGATTCGCCACCGGCCAAAATCTCATCCGCCAACTGCAGGGCGGGGGCGTCCTTGCTCCGGATCGACGGCCCAAGGTAGGTGATGGCAATGGCAGGCAATGGAACTTTCGGGCTGTATTCGACATTTCTCTTTTCCACGGCGCGAAGCGGCTCTTTGATCGTGACCCGCGGGATTTTTGCCTCTGGCTTTTTGATCGCGCCGAAGTATTTCCCGGCCCAGTCGTGCAGCTCACTCGGCTGAAAATCGCCCACCACTACGAGCGTCGCGTTATCCGGCCGATAGAAGGTGGAATGAAACGATTTCACCTCATCCAGCTTCGACGCGTCGAGGTCCTCGATACTGCCAATCCCAGGGCGCTTGTAGGGGTGAACGGCATACGAATTCTTGATCGAGGCGAGAAAAAATTCGCCGTAAGGATTGGCCAGGATGCGCTGGCGATATTCCTCCTTCACGACATCACGCTCTGATTTGAAATTGGCGTCGTTGAGCGCAAGCGACGACATCCGTTCTGCCTCCGCCCAGAGGATCGGGTTGAGGTAGTTTGACGGCACGACCTCGTGATAAACCGTCACATCCGCGGCGGTGTAAGCGTTGTTCTCGCCGCCGATATTTTCCGTCAGGTTATCAAACATATCGGCCGTGAGATGAGCGTTTCCCTTGAACATCATGTGCTCGAAAAGGTGGGCGAAACCGCTTCGCCCCTGGGGGTCATCTTTCGATCCGACGTGATACCAGACCTGGACCGCAACGGTCGGGCTGGAATGATCTTCGACCGAGTAGATTTCCAATCCGTTAGGCAAGGTCTCGTGCTCGAACTTGAGCGGCGGCACGGCGACCTGCGGGCTCTCCGGCGCGGGCGAAGCGGAGGCTTGTGGACTGGGCGATTCCAGCGGAGCGCCCTGGATGATGGAAACAACAAGCAGCGCGGAGAGAAAGGACTTCACCATGGGTTCGACACCCTACACGGCGATCCGTTGAGAAGAATGCGAAACCCGGTGCGCGAGGGTCGCCGGAAGAGTATGGGCCTGAAAGGATTTGAACCTTTGACCCTGCGCTTATCAAGCGCATGCTCTAACCAACTGAGCTACAGGCCCGGGACGGGGAAGTGAACAGTGATTGGTGATTGGTGATTGGTCAAGGCAACGGGGCGTTTTGTGGCGGATCGGATCGAACGCGGACAACTTCGGCGTTATGGGGTGAAGTCCGCCGCCAAAATCCGAAGGTCCAGCAAATCAAAACACTGAGCAGCGCCCCGCTGCCATCGATCAGGACGTCGCCGATCGCTCCCGTGCGCGATGCGATAAACGTCTGGTGAAATTCATCGCCGACAGCAAAAAACATCGCGAGACCAAAGGCGGCGACGGTCGCTCGGCCCGCGGAAAGAGAACTGCGCCACCCACGGAAGAGGAGCGCCGTGAGAATGGCGTATTCGGTCAGATGCGCTGTTTTGCGGACGAAGAAATGCGCTCGGAGGATCGCTTCGGCCGAAACATCGGGATCTAGCCAACGCAAGAACGGTGTGAGGAAACGCGAGGTGTGACTGGCGGACATCAGATCGGTCGAGCCGAAAAACATCAGCGTCATCCAGAGGGCGACCGGGAACCAGGCCTTGAGGAGGAAGCGAAACTTCAAGTCGGCATTGTAATCTCGTGAGGTTGGCTGACAAACTCTCGATCTCACGCTAGTCTCGCCGCCGAAAAATGAATTGTTCGCCCGTCTCACCGCTCGTCTTCGAGCCATTGTTCATGGAACGGGTCTGGGGCGGCCGGCGATTGGAAAGCCTCTTTGGTAAGAATCTGCCTCCCAAAAAATCAATCGGCGAATCGTGGGAAATCGTGGACCGCCCGGAAGCGCAAAGCATTGTCCGCGATGGACCGTGGCAGGGCAAAACCCTGCATCAGCTTTGGCTCGATCATCGGGCCGAAATCTTCGGCGGCGGCCTGCCCGATAGCCCGCGCTTTCCGATCCTGGTCAAGCTGCTCGATGCGCGGGAGACGCTTTCCCTCCAAGTGCATCCTAATGCGCAGCTGGCGGCGTCGTTAGGCGGAGAACCAAAGAGTGAACTCTGGTATTTCGCGGCCGCGGATGAAGGCGCGGAGATCTTCGTTGGCCTGCGGGAAGGCGTCCAGCCGACCCAATTTGAACAGGCGATCGACGACGGCCGCGTGGCCGAGTTGGTCCCGCGGCTGCCGGTCACGACCGGCGACAGCTTTTTTGTCCCGAGCGGGCGGCTCCACGCGATCGGCGGCGGCAACCTGATCGTCGAGATCCAGCAAAACAGCGACACCACTTACCGGGTCTTTGATTGGGGGCGCACCGATGACCAGGGGCAAGCGCGCCCTCTGCATCGCGCCGAATCGATGCGCGCGATCGACTTTCAGGATTACGAACCGAGGCTGGTTAGGCCGATCGGAGAGCAGTTGCTGGCGTCACCTTATTTCGTGGTCGAACTCTGGGAGTTGAGCGCTCCGCGTGCGGCGTCGGAGCTGGGGGGTTTTGCGATTTTCGCCTGTCTCGAGGGCGGGGCGAGATGCGGCGGGATGGAAGCAGAAACGGGTGATTTCTTCCTCGTGCCGGCCAGCGCAGCGGCGAGTGAATTGCGACCCTTGCAAGGGAAGGCCGTCCTGCTGCGCGTCACCCTGCCGTGTCGTTAGGCGCTAGATGGGCAGGCCGGGCCGGCGCCGGACCGGTTGTGGCCCGAGCGGCTGCACGCCATCAATCTTCCAGTTCTCTCCCTCGGCGGTGAAGCTGTAAAGATAGCCGCGCACTTCGCCATCGGACGCGGTGAGATAGACCTGCACCAGAGCAGTCCCGCCCCCGAGTTGAACGGCCCCAAACTCGACCCGCCGCGCCTTTTTCATGGAGGAAAAATCGCGCCGGATCATGAGCTCAAATTGGGAGCGGGAAAGCTTTTGCTGTACCCGGGAAGCGGCGTGGCGATAGGCGGTGTCGAAATCATCGGCCCGCAGGGCGGAGAGTTGCCGGTTCACGATCGAGTAAAGCTCACGCGCGGCCGGGGCCGGCGCCCGCTCACGGGCGAGATGAGTGCCGACGACCGCCGCGCCGCAGAGGGCGAAGAAGAAAAGCACGAGGATGACCTTGAGCCGCCGGCTCATCGATTCAAGAGGCGCGCGCCGGATCGATTCGGCGCAGGTATTGGTAAGAGAAAATGCCGGTGCTGTGGCCGTCGGCCCAGGTGGGCTGGATCGCGTAGCCGCCGACCAGGTTCCACCCCTTTAATTCGAAACTCTGGTCGGTGTAGCTGACCTCCGGCCTAACAACACCGCCCATCACATCCGGCTCGCCGCCGCAGGCGGCGCAAGGGCAGGCGGTGCGCAGGAAACGCACCGGGATAAATGTTTCGCTGCCATCGTTCCACTCGATCGCCAGCTCGTTCCCGACCTGCTCGATATTCTTCGGCTCCAGGCGCACGAAAGAACCCTAGCAACGATTTCCGCTGGAGAGCAACCTTTCCCGCTCTGTTCGTTTCGCTATGTTCCCGGTTCTTCCAGCATGAGCGAACGCCGCAAACCGTATCCTTTCGACATCCTCGAGCCCAAATGGCAGGCCCGCTGGGAAGAACACCGGCCTTTCCACGCGCCCAACCCTCGCGAGGCAGGCTTCGATCCGGCCCGGCCAAAATACTACGTGCTCGACATGTTCCCCTACCCCAGCGGAAGCGGGTTGCACGTCGGGCATCCCGAGGGCTACACCGCGACCGATATTGTGGCCCGCTACAAACGCTTGCGCGGTTTCAACGTTCTTCACCCGATGGGCTGGGACGCCTTCGGTTTGCCCGCCGAGCAATACGCCATCCGCACCGGCCAGCACCCGGAGATCACCACCCGCGACAACATCGCCCACTTCAAGAAGCAGCTGAAGCGGATCGGCTTCTCCTACGATTGGGAGCGCGAGGTGAGCACGGCCGAGCCCGATTTCTTCCGCTGGACACAATGGATCTTCCTCCAGATCTACCAGAGCTGGTTTAATCCCGAAACGCGACGGGCCGAGCCAATCACCACCTACAAAGGCGACGATCCGGACAGCGTCCGGCTGGCCTACGTCGCCGAGGTGCCAGTCAATTGGTGCCCTGAGCTCGGCACCGTCCTGGCAAACGAAGAAGTGATCGATGGCAAGAGCGAAGTGGGCGGATTCCCGGTCGTGAGGCGGCCGATGCGGCAATGGATGTTGCGCATCACCGCCTATGCTGAGCGGTTGATCGACGAGCTCGCGCCGCTCGATTGGCCCGAGGGAATTAAGCTCCTGCAGAAGAACTGGATCGGGAAAAGCGAAGGGGCCGAGGTGCAGTTCGCCGTCGCAGAGACGGACGAGGCGATCACCGTTTTCACCACCCGGCCGGATACCCTCTACGGTGCCACCTACATGGTTCTTGCGCCGGAGAACCCGCTGGTCGACAGACTGATGGCCAACGAACAACGGCAGGCCGTGGCCGACTACAAGGCCCAGGTCTCAGCCAAGAGCGATCTCGAGCGCACCGATCTCGCGAAGGACAAGAGCGGCGTCTTCACCGGAGCGTTTGCGATCAACCCCGTCAGCGGGGAGCGCATCCCGATCTGGATCGCAGACTACGTGCTAATGGGTTATGGCACGGGCGCG
>JALYOR010000211.1 GCA_030856765.1 Verrucomicrobiota bacterium
GTTGTAGCCGGGGATGCTGTCCCCGGACGGGTGCGATGCCGAAACACCGAGGAACCGGGGACAGCGTCCCCGGCTACAACTGCGCGATCGCGGCTTCCAGATCTTCCATCGTGACTTCGTCGGACACGCTGGCCCGGCCGATTTCGTGCGCGACGACGAAGCGGATGCGACCGCCCTCGAACTTCTTGTCCCGCGGAAGCGCGGCAAAAATCTTCTCGCGCGGAAACCTAGGCGGCAGAGTGAGCGGAAGCTGACGCGATTGCAGCGCGATCCGAATCTGGTCGACCGCGCCTAACGACAGGCCAGCCCGGCGCACCGAAACATGCGCGGCGGCCATCATCCCGAGGCTGACCGCTTCGCCGTGCAACATCTGGCCGTAGCCGGCGGCGTGCTCGATCGCATGTCCAATGGTGTGACCAAAATTCAAAAGCGAGCGGAGATTGTTTTGCTCCCGCTCGTCCGCGGCAACGATCTCCGCCTTGATCTGCAGATTGCGCGCGATGAAGTCGGCGCAGTTGGAGCGATCAATCTCCGGCAAGGACGCAAGCAAACCGGCATCGCGAATGATCCCGTGCTTGATCGCCTCGGCGAAACCTTCGTTCCAGATGCGATCGGGCAAAGTGCGCAGCGTCTCGATGTCGGCCACCACCAGCGAAGGAGGGTGGAAGCTGCCGAGCAGGTTCTTGCCCGCGCTGGAGTTGACCCCGGTCTTGCCTCCGATGCAGCTGTCGACCTGTGCCAGCAAGGTGGTGGGCACCGAGACATAGGGAATGCCGCGCAGGTAAACTGACGCAGCGAAACCTGCCAGGTCGCCCACCACGCCGCCGCCTAACGAAATCAGAAACGAAGTGCGATCCAAACCGGCGGCACTGAGCTGCGCGCAAAGCGTTTCTACCTGGGCGAGCGACTTGGAAGTCTCTCCGGCCGGAACCTCGATCGTCGCGGGTCGAAATCCGGCTGCCCGCAAGCTTTCGCTCACCGTTTCGGCAAAGAGTGGCGCGACCGTGGCATCGGCGACCACCGCGCAGCGCTTTGCCGACAACTGTCGCCTAACGAGAGAGCCAATCTCAGACAGGAGACCTGCGCCGATCAGCACTTCGTAGGCCCGTCCTCCGGCTCGAACTGTGACCGACTTCACGGTTCCCAACGGAACTTCGAGGGATCGTCGACCGGGCCGCTCGCCGGCGCCTTGAAAGTCGCCCAAGTGATACTCTCAGCATGAAGATCGGCAAAAAGCGCGTTGATATTCTTCCGCTTTAGTTGCGTTCCGCCTTTCGCCGCTCCGCCGGGAGCGCTGGCATCTCTCAGAACCGTCACCTTCGCCCCCGAGACACCGGAGAATTTAACCTGCGTTTCGCTGTTTTGAGCCGGGGCTAGAAGGATGAAAAGAGTGGATTTTTGAATCTTATCGACCAGCACGCCGGCGGCTTGGAAATTCAGCCCGTAGCTCACTGGGGAGGTGGTGTCGCTCTCGGCCGCCGACCGACTGTCGAAGGGTGACTGAAAGATTTTCCAGGCCGGCAGATACTTCGGATGCAAACTTTTCATCCACGGCGTTGCATCCTGATCGGTGAGGAAGATCACCCCGTCACTGTCGTTAAGATAGGTCTGGGTCGCGATCCCGAGCTGGCGCAGGTTGTTCATGTCCTGGGTGACGCGCGCTTTCTCCTGCACGCTGCTGAAGACCGGGAGCGCGATGCTGATCAGGACTGCAATGACGGCAATGACGACCAGGATCTCGATCAGAGTGAATCCGCGCACAGAACTTTTCATATTTGAGATTATCGACCGCTGGGACCGTATCATCCTCACTCCGTCTTGCGTAAGCGAAATCGAGACGCAAGCAAAGCTTGCTCATCCAGCGCGGCTTTGTAGATAAGAGGCATGCTGCCTGATCCAGTCGATCCGATTGATCCCGCGACCTCTGCTCCGCCGCCACTCGACAGCGGCGATCCCAGCGCGCGCCCCACCTCCACCGGCCTGCCGTCCAACGTGGCCGCGGCGCTGGCCTGCTTTCCGCTCATCGGCGGGATCATCTTTTACCTCTTGGAGAAACGCGACGGATTTGTCCGTTTCTACGCCATGCAATCGATCATCTTTGGCGCGGCCTGGATTCTCTTCAGCATTGCCTGGAATATCTTGTTCGCGATTCTCGGGCATATCCCGGCGCTCGGCATTGTTTTCGCATTTTTGCTCTGGGTCATCTGGGCGGTGGCGAATATCGCTTTCCTCATCGTCCTGATCATCGCGATCGTGAAAGCCTTCAGCGGCGTGCGCTGGGACATCCCGTGGATCGGGCCGATGGCGCGCAAGCAGACGAACGAGCCGGTGTAACCCGTCTTTATTCTCCGAAGCGGCACGGCAACGCTGAACCTGGGCAAGCGAAAGCTTGCCCCTCCGGAGGGTCGAGCTTCCGCTCGTCCAGTTTCTAGACCAGCAGCTTCACGACGATCTGATTCAGGATCAGTTCCTGATCGAGTTGACTGGTCACGATCTGGAGGTTGGCCTGCAGACACGCCTCGAGGCCTGCGACGAGCCTCTCGACTTCGAAACGATGCGCCTGCATCGCGGCGATCCCCAGGGTGTAGCCGTTGATCGAGCCGTCTTTCTTGCGCGGCAGATGCTCGGTCGCTTCGGCCGGAAGGCGATTGAGGGTCGAGATGAAAGTAAACGGCGCACCCGGTCGCGGGAGCCGATGACGCTGCATGAGATCCTTGGCGAGAAGGAGATTGCGCACGGTGGGGATGATAGCGACGAGCAAAATGCCGATGGCCGATTCGCCCTGATCGAGCAAACGCCTGACGAGCGCGAGCGCGCCTTGGAGATCACGCACGGCGAGGGCGTTGCCGAGCTCGAAGATGACGCCGCCGCGCGAAATCGGGACGAGCGTGCGGACGATCTCGAGCGTCACGCGGCGATCCTTTTCGCCTAGGAAAAGGTCGAGCTTCTCCAGCTCGTTCTCGATCGTGCGCCGGTCGCCCCCGGTGAGAAGGACAAAGAGATCGAGCGCCTCGTCCTCGAAGCGAAGCTGGCGCTCCCGGCCTAACGACTGCACGAGATCGAGGGCGCCCTCTTCCCAGCCACTGCGACTGGAGTCGAGTTTGTCGAAGATTTGCATCTCCGCGCGTTTCGCGAGCGCTTTGTAAAACGAGCGGCGCTTGTCCACCTCCGGAGCGCTGAGGAGGAATTTTACTTCCCCGGCGCCGAGATCCCCTTCCAGTGCCTTGCGCAATTCTTCCAGCGCATCCTGCACCGTGGCCGAACCACTGATCTTGTTGTCCGCCAGAAAGTTCGCGTTCTTGAGCCAAACGAGTTTTCCGCCGCCGAAAAACGGGAGTGTCTGCAGCGCCTCGATCGCGGAACGGATCCGCGCCGCGGCCTGGTCGGCGTTGTCGGCGCAACCGTCGATCGTTTCAAGGCCGAAATCACCGGCATCCGGTGGCGTGAGCTGGGCCGCGAGTTCAGCCGCCGTCGTTTTCACCGCGCTCTCGTCCGAGCCAACGACGGCGTAGACATTGGAACTTTTGCGGGCGGCTTTGGTTTTCATCGGCGGACGATTGAATTTCTATTCCGACATCATTTACCACAAACCGGACGAGCGCCGTAACGGATACGAAGCAACGGCCGGGCTTTCCAAGCTCTTCCCTCCGGAGGGTCATGCTTCCGCATGACCAGTCTGCTCTCCGTGATCAAGGCACAAAACGAGCTCGCCGCAAAAACCCAGCGTAACGCGGGTCAGACCGGAGCGGATCAAAGATCGGATTGACCTTCAGCGGAATCGCTCCGCCCATGGAATGCTTCGCGAAAGCTTCTTCCAGGTAGATAAACGCCTCGTCGTTTGCCCCGAGTCCGGTCGCGACCAGCAGCATCCATTGCGGCGAAACATCGACTTGGCTCGAGAGCGCCTGCAGCGGACTATCGCCCGGCGCGAGTGCGGTCGAAGGCAAGCTGGAAGCTTGCGCTAGCATTTCTTGCTCAGGCGCGGCGCCGTTTTTTGCCCGGGAGACTGCGGCCACAAAGCGATACCCGCGTCCCGGCACAGTAGCGATGAACTGGTTCGAGCCGCGCGTTTCCCCGAGCACGCGCCGCAAGGTCGAGATGTTCTGGGTGAGGTTATTCTCCTCCACCACCGCATCGGGCCAGAGGACGTCCATCATTTCATCCCGTTCGAGGACCGCGCCGCTGTGCTCGACTAGATAAAGCAGCGTGTCGAAGACGCGAGCGGTCAGCGGCACGGCTGATCCATCCTCACGGCAAAGGAGGCGCCGGGCGGGATCGAGCCGGAAATCGGCAAATTCATAGACTGGCGTCGGCGGGTTACTCACGAGGCAAATTTAGAAAAATTCACCAAGCGGTTAACGACTCTCACCACCGCGGCGGGGAAGGCTTGAGGCAATGCAAGTCGAGCCATACCGAAACAAAAAGGCGGAGCGGTTAGAAGTAAAACCGGAAAAAGGGAAATGCCGCCGATCCTCGTCTCTTCGGCGGACGAGCGAAGCCGTCATCGGAATCGCCGGTCTTCTCTTCCTTCTCGGCCACGCGGGTGCCGCCACCTTGGTCGTGACCAAATCGGATGACGTCGGTGCAGGCAGCTTGCGCGACACGCTGCCGCCGGGGCGGCAGGCGACACCATCACCTTCGCACCGGACTTGGCCAGCCCCATCACCCCTCACCAGCGGTGAAATAGTCCCGAGCGGAAGGTCATCATCCAAGGCCCGGGGGCGCGCCCCCTGACCATCAGCGGCAACGACAACTCGCGCATGTTCCACGTGACCAGCAGCCTGGCGACAACGAGCGACATCTCGGATCTCACCTTCGCGCACGGGAACAGCGTCGCGGCCGGCAGTGGTGGCGCGATCTTCAATCGGGGCAGCCTCTTTCTGTGGTGGGCGAGTGCACCTTTGCGCTCAACACCTCTACTGGCAACGGGGGCGCCCTGCGCAACACCGGTACCGTCCTCCTCGTTAACAGCACCTTCACCTCAAACCTCGCTCCCTCCTCCGGTGCGATCTCTTCTTTCGTCACCAGTGGACCGGGCGCGGTCCTGAGCGCCAACAATTGCGCCATCGCCAGGAACAGCGCCACCGACCCGGCCAGCGCTTTCGGCGGCGGCGTCCGCAACACCAGCGCGGCCATCCTCTACAACACGATTGTGGCCGGGAATACCGCGCCGACCGGACCCGACCTTTCCGGGGCGTTTTTGACCGGAGGGCATAACAGGAACGGGGTTGGCGCCGCCAGCAACGGGTTCATGGACGGAGGCCCCGAGTTCGATCAAGTCGGGCCGGTCGATCTCCCGGCGTAGGGGCCTGGGGGAGAGGTGTCGAACCGAGAGGGCCTACTCTTCGCGGGCCGTTAATTCCGTCGGCGCCATGGGCGCAGGCGGAAGCGGCAGCGGAGTGCCGGTGGGCACGGC
>JALYOR010000221.1 GCA_030856765.1 Verrucomicrobiota bacterium
TCGAGGGGATCGCGGGAACTTTCGGCGAGGTCGAGCGCGGCGGCTTTGCCGGCCGACATCTTGGAGGTGTCGATGACGGATTGCGCCTCGGCCTTTTCGGGCTTGGCGCTGGTTTCTTCGGCGATCTGTTTATCAGGCGCTTCGAGCGGTGTCTTCATAAAATTTCGTCTTATTCTGAGCGTGCTGGCGGAGCAGATCGCAGGGCTGGAATTTCCCTCCATGACGATCGCCGGCCTCGACCATTTGCGCGGCGCCGAAAGAATCGGCGAAGCGAAGAGGTCCGCCGCGCAAGGGCGCGAACCCGGTCCCGAGGATCATGCCGTAATCGGCATCCTCAGGAGCTGCCACGACCTTTTCCTCAAGGCAACGGGCGGCTTCGTTCACCATCAGGTAAACGAGGCGAAGCGCAAGGTCCTCCGCTTCCATCCCCACCGGCGATGCTGGAGCCGGGGACGCTGTCCCCGGCTGGTCTGCCGCGTCGCCTCGCCCCAGACCGGGGACGGCGTCCCCGGCTCCAGCTACGGCAGTACGCCATTGCTCGATGGCTTCGTTGGTCGACTGCTTTTTGCCCTCGTATTTGTAAAAGCCGCTTCCGGTTTTGCGGCCGAGCATTTTCGCCTCCTGCATCTTCTGCAGAATCGCAGGCGTGGCCCCGCGTGCGCCTAACGATTTCTCGAGAGTAGCGGCGATGTCGACCGTGATATCGATGCCGATTTCGTCAATCAAACGAAGGGGCCCCATCGGCATCCCCCACTCTAGCAGGGCATCGTCGATCTTCTTCGCATCCACACCTTGCTCGAAGAGCGCGGCCGCATCGAGCAGGTAGGGAAAGAGGACGCGATTAACCAGGAAGCCGGGGCTGTCCTTAACCACGACCGGGACTTTCCCGATCTGCCGGGCAAAGGCGAGCGCACGGGCTTTGGTTTCGTCGGAAGTTTGTTTCCCGATCACGACCTCGATCAGTTTCATGCGGCTGACCGGGTTGAAAAAGTGCAGTCCGATGACGCGCTCGGGATGCTTCGTCTCGGCGGCGAGCTCGCTGATCGAGAGCGCGGAGGTATTGGTCGCGAGGATGTCGGTGTCGTCAATTTTCGTGTCGAGATCGCGGAAGATTTCTTTCTTGATCGCGAGCTTTTCAGAGGCGGCTTCGACCACGATCTGCACATGGCGCATCGGGCCGGGATTGGCCGAAGCGACAATCCGCGAGCGGCCTTCCTGTGCTTTTTCCTCACTCATGAGGCCTCGCTTGACCGCTTCGCCGTAAGTCTTTTCGATATTGGCGAGCCCGCGGCCGAGCAGCTCGGTGCTGACATCGCGCAAGATGACCGAGATTCCGCGCGAGCTGAGCCATTGCGCGATACCGGAGCCCATCACGCCGGCTCCGATTACCGCCGCGTGATTAAATTTTTCGACGGGTGACTTGCTGCTGCCTTTGCGGTAGCGATCAGCGAGAAAGAAATTGCGAATCAGGTTGCGGGTCGATTCCGTTGCGCCCAGCTCGACGATCGCGTCCAGCTCACGTGCGAGCGATTCTTCTGTCGAACTCGTTAGGCTGCGATTGATGATTTCGGCGGCGCGCGCCGGCGCGGGGTTCTGGCTCTTGGGCGCCTTGACCGGAGTGGCGGCGTCCGAAACTGGACGAGCGGAAGCTCGTCCCTCCGGAGGGTCATGCTTCCGCATGACCAGTTTGGCGCGGGCCGCCTCGAGCAGCTTTTCTGGGGAGACCACTTCATCAACGAGACCAAGCTCGCCGGCTTCCGCCGCCGAATAAAGTTTGCCTTTGAGAATCACTTCGCCCGCCTTCTCGGGACCAATCAGACGGGGCAACCGCGTCGCGCCACCCCAAGCCGGGACGAGACCGAGCGTGGTTTCGGGCAGTCCGATCCGCGTCGCCGCCGAATCCGAAGCGACGCGATAATCACACGCCAGTGTGATCTCGTATCCGCCGCCCGCACAGGCGCCGTGGATGGCCGCGACCGTTGGAATTTTCAACGCCGCCAGCCGATTGAAAACCCGCTGACCTTCCGCGATAAACGCCCGCATCTCGCCGGTCTGCGCCTGGCGCAGGAGGGTTTGCAGATCTGCGCCCGCGATGAAGATCGACTTCTTCGCCGAGGTCACGATCAAGCCTTTGAGCGACGCCTCTTTTTCGAGGAAATCGAGATGTTCACTCAGATCGTGCATCGCGCCCGCATCAAAAATGTTCGCGCCCGAGTCGGGCCGATCAAAGGTGAGGAGGCAGACACCGTCATCACCGATTTCGCGTCGAATAAATGGACCCGTGGCAGGAGAAGTCATCGAGTTTAGTTTGGCCGGTTTCGCCGAAAATCCAAGCGGTGATCGGTTTAGTCACTCCTGCGCGGCGCGGCGATTGCGCTCTTCGCGGCCCGGTGCTACAACCTCGTGGCCTCGTTCGGGGCCGGCGCGCAGCTTATGGTTGGCAGGATTCTATTACCCGAAATCCAGAGCTTCATCGACGCGCGGAACTTCACCGCGCTGCGTGAGCTCTTCTCAGAAATGCCGCCGGCCGACGTGGCCGAGATCATTCTCGATCTGCCGGAGGACGAGCAGGTCATCATTTTCCGAATCCTGCCCCATGCGTTGGCGGCGGATGTTTTTGAATATCTCGACGTCGATGTCGAGGCGCAGCAGAAGCTCCTGCGCGGGATGGCGCACGAGCAGGTCGTCTCGATCCTGAACGAGATGTCGCCGGACGATCGCACGGCACTGCTCGAGGAGTTGCCGAGCGCGGCGGCGCGCCAGCTCATCCGACTGCTCACGCCAGAGGAGCGCCGCATCGCCCAGGCACTGCTCGGTTATCCCGAGGGGAGCGTCGGCCGATTAATGACGCCCGACCTGATCTCGGTGGCGGCGGATGCCTCGGTGAAGGAGGTGCTGACTTACATTCGCGAGCACGGCCAGGACTCGGAGACGCTGAACGTGATTTACGTGATCGACGAGCGCGGCCGGTTAGTCGATGACATTCGAATTCGCGAGTTCCTCCTCAAACCGCTCGAGACAAAAGTGAGCGACTTGATGGACGAAAATTTCATCGCGCTCAATGTGACCGACTCGCAGGAAGACGCGGTCAACGTCTTCCGGCGCTACGACCGGACGGCGCTGCCGGTGGTCGATTCCAACGGCGTCCTGGTCGGCCTGGTCACGATCGACGACATGCTCGACGTCGCGGAAGAAGAAGCGACAGAGGACATCCAGAAATTCGGCGGCATGGAGGCGATGGAGGAGCCGTATATGCGCATCCCGCTCTGGCGGATGGTGCGCAAACGCGCGACCTGGCTGGTGGTCCTCTTCGTCGGCGAGATGCTGACGGCCTCGGCGATGGGCTACTACGAGGAAGAGATCGCGAAGGCGGTCGTGCTCGCGCTCTTTCTGCCGATGATTATTTCCAGCGGCGGCAACTCAGGCTCGCAAGCGTCGATGCTGATCATTCGCGCCATGGCGCTGGGTGAAGTGACGCTGCGGGATTGGTGGAGCGTGATGCGGAAGGAAATCATCGCCGGACTCATGCTCGGTCTCTTCCTGGGAACGATCGGTTTTCTGCGGGTCGCGATCTGGGCGCAGTTTTCCGATATGTACGGTCCGCACTGGATGCTGATTGCGATCACCGTCGGGATTGCGCTGGTCGGCGTGGTGCTCTGGGGCTCGCTCTCGGGATCGATGTTGCCCTTCGTTTTGCGGCGGCTGGGGGCCGATCCGGCCACCTCATCGGCGCCATTCGTGGCCACACTGGTCGACGTGACCGGGGTGGTGATCTACTTCAGTATCGCGCTGCTGCTCTTGCGGGGATCGCTGTTATAGCGCGACGCTCTGCTTCGGGGGAGCGCACGCGCCTCGCGTGCGCTCCCCGGGGGCCCCCGCGGGCGCG
>JALYOR010000235.1 GCA_030856765.1 Verrucomicrobiota bacterium
AATGCCTCTGCTCTGGTCGTTGCTCACCGCGCTGCATCGGGCGGACGCGCCGCTCTGTCAAATCAACCGGCTTGCCACTACCGGATGCTGTAGGCCTCGACCAATCCGACCCCGGTAGTCGCGTTGACGCCCCGCACGACCGCGGTATAGGCCCCGGCGACGAGGCTGGAGAAAATCGCCGCCTCTCTATCGTCGTCCGGCGCGAGGCCGACCGAGTTGATGATGCCTTCCTGGGTATCGCGCCAGTTGTCATTTAAAGCGATCAGGTTCCCCTCTCTGTCGTAGAGCTCGAGGGTCGGGTCCTGCAGCGCGCCGGCCACTCCGCCTAACGACGGACCGAGCGCTCGCACCACTTCATTGACCTGTCCGCCCGCCTCACTTGAGACGATCAATCCGCCGATCAGGACCTCGTTTTCCGCCCCGACCTGCCCGCGAGAGCTGATATTGGCAAATTGCGAGGCAAGGCCGGTGTCGAGATCATAGGCTTCCACCAGGCCGGTCCCGACGCCGCCATTGCTCCCCTGCAGGAGAACCGTGTAAGCACCCGGATCGAGGGTGGCAACAATCGCAGCTTCCAGATCGTCGGTGGGCGGGACGGTGGTATCGATGACTTCTTGCTCCTGTGTCTCGCGCCAGTTGTCGTTGGAGAAAATGAGCGAGCCGGTGTCGTCGCGCAGCTCCAGAGTCGGATCGGCCAGGACGCCGCTCAACCCGGCGGACGCCAGCGAGGGACCAATGCCGCGCAGGATCACTTTTTTGGGCGTCGGCCCTGCGATGATGAGACCCGCGATCAGCACATTGTCTCCGGTTCCCACGTTTTCGCGGGTCGAGATATTCAGTTGCCGCGAGGTATGCACGACCGAGGCGGCATCGGTGGGATCGGTCCGGGAGAGGAATTCCGAAAGATTATCTTCCGCGTCGTCGTCCGCATCACCCTCCGGCCCGCCGAGCTGCGGATCGTTTATTTGATCGAGCGACAAACGGGCCGCCTGGAAGCTGGTGAAATCCACATTCGGTGCGATGCCCACGCGGCTGATAAAAGGATCGGGGTTGCCCGTCCGGGTATCGACCCACACCGGCACGGCCGGCACATCGGGGCTGGTGGAGGGCGCGATCCCGAGGTAATCCCCGAGCATGTAGCCACCCGGGGTGAGCGGCGCGAGCGCGGCATTGGTTGTTTCGCTCGTGAGGCGAATATTCGGTCCCCAAGTGACGCCGCCGTCGAAGGACTGGGCGAGGTAGAGATTGCAGAGCGTCGTATCACCGCCACTGTCGCGCTGGTCGTAAAACGAAACGGTCAGCGTCTGGCCGTCGGGCGAGGCTGAGATGGCGGGATTGAAAACGCCGCTACTGAGATTATCCGTGATGGCAATCGGAGTCGCCCAGGTGGCGCCAGCATTGCTCGACTTGGTAAAGAAGACTCGCGGATGGAAGGCCGGGGTGGCGTCGCGCCCCTGATAGACGACGTAGAGCGTGCCGGTGGTGCGATCGGTCGTGGCGGAAGGAAGAAAGATCCCGGTGCGAATGCTCGGCTGGGCGTAGCGCGCCACCGGGGTGACAAGAGTTGGCGCCCCGAAAGTGAGCCCGCCATCATTCGAAAGCACCATCTCGATCTGTTCCCCGCCAGAGGAGCCGTTGAAATTCCAATATATGACCGCGAGCCGTCCATCGGGTAGAAAGACCGGCTGCGAGCCTTGGGTGCTCAGGTTGGCGTTATGAATCGCGGTTGCCGCACTCCAGGTCAGGCCATTGTCGTTGCTGTAGGCGCGCATGATCGGCGAGGCATCGCTCATGCCAAACAACGTCCAGGTGACAACGATTCGTCCCACCGTCGAGGTGCCGGGGAAGGTGTTCAGCGCCATCCACGACTTGTCGGGGAAATCATTGCTGTTCGACGGCCGAAAAACTGTTGTGGGCGCTTCGAAAGTGATCCCACCATCGAGCGACCGGCTCACCACGATGACCCCCTCGGTGAAATCCGAATTGGTGGCGCCTTCGGTATTGAGAAAAATCCTTCCGCTCAAATCGATCCCAGCCACCGGGTCGGTGGCGCGGAAGTAAGGGCCGCCGGTGACGGTGGTGAGATTGGGAATCAGAGCTCGCGTCCAGGTTAGACCGCCATCCTGCGTGACCGAATAACCGCAATCGACCGCGCCGCCATCGGTGAATCGACCTTCCTGGAAAGTGGCGACGAGCAGGTTCGGATCGACTGGTGACCGGGCGATGTGGGGCTCAGCCTGGGCCCGCATCGTCGGCGGCAGTGGCGTCGGATCGTCACCCAGACGCAGATTGGGCGCGACGCGCAAATCGAGTGTGACCTCGGCCACCGCCTCGATCTCCGCAGCCGCGGTCGTCGCCGGCGCTGGCCTAACGAGATCGCCTCCGCGATCCAGCAGGCTGAGCGCGCCGGAAGAGAGACGCTCGAGAGGGATAGTCCGGAGCGCGGCCGGCCACTGGCTGCGGTCGGGCTCCTGCATCGTCGGCACTGGTGCGGCCTGCATGTTCAGACCAAAGAAGATGCCAGTGCAAAAGGGGAGCCCAACGCGCAGGACAAAAGAGTTCTTTTTCAATCTTCGGAAATTTACCCGCGGTGTGCCCCGGCACAAGGACCGCAAATCCGACCTTCTCGGACTTGTCCGCTATTGCAGGTTGTAAACTTCCACCAATCCGACGCCGGTCCCGCCCTCCTTCCCGCTCTCGATCGCGGTGTAGGCGCCTGGCCTCAGCGTGGCGACGATGGCCGCCTCCGCGTCGTTGTTGGGCGGAATGCCAGTGGCCTCGATAGCGGCGGCTTGATCGCTCTGCCAGTCGTCGTTCGCGGCGATTAGCACGCCATTCTGATCATGCAGCTCCAGCATCGGATCGGCCAGCGGATTGCTCACGCCCGCTCCGACTAACGATGGTCCGAGCGCGCGGACGATCACCTCTCCGCTGCCCCCGGTGTCGCTCGCGACGATGAATCCGGCGATCATCACATTACTGCCGCTGTCGACAAAACCGCGCGTGCTGATATTCGCCAGATTGGTCCTGCTGGCGCCGCCGATATCGTAGATTTCAAGCAATCCAACGCCGGTCGTATCGAGCTTGCCGCGCTCGATCACAGTGTAGGTTCCGGCGGTGAGGGTCGTGATGAGAGCGGACTCCAAGTCGTTGGTCGGGGGAATGCCGGTGTCCTCGATCGCGGTTCGCTGATTGTTCTTCCAATTGTCGTTGCTGGCGATGATCGAGTTGTTGATGCCGCTGTGCAGTTCGATCAGCGGATCGGCCAGCGCACCCTCCACCCCGGCGGCGCCGAGCGATGGTCCGAGTCCGCGGATGAGGAGAGTCTTCGAACCTGGTCCGAACACAATGAATCCGGCGTCGAGGACGTTCTCCCCGGTCAGGATGTTGAGCCGGGTGGAAATATTGATCAGCGTCGGCCGGAGCTGCGCGGCGATGAAAGCTGGGCTGAATCCGGTGGGTCCAAAAAGAGAAGCGGTTCCGCTTTCGTCCACCCTGGTGATGGTGGCGCTGCGCGAGTTGACGATGTAGAGACTGCCCGCGCTATCGAAAACGAGCCCGATCGGACCGCTCAAGCCGACCGCAACTACGCCGAGATAGACGCCAGTAGGCGAGAATTTTGCCACCGTGTTGGCGGCATTATTTGCCGCGTAAAGATTCCCTAACGAATCGAAGGCGAGGCCTTCGGGGTTGCTCAGGCCGACCGCCGCGAAAGTGCCCAGCGCGGCGCCGGTTGGCGAAAAGCGCTCGATCGTGTTGCCGAAATTCGACACGTAAAGATTGCTCAGCGCATCGAAAGCGAGCCCGGTCGCCCGCACCACCGTGGCGAACGACGTCCCGACTCCGGCGGGGGTGAATTTCTGGATCGTGCCATCGCCAAAATTCGCCGCGTAGAGGTTGCCCGCACGGTCGAAGGCGAGGGCGAGCGGCTGATTCAATCCCACCGTCGCGAAGGTGCTCAAATGCACGCCTGCGGACGAGAACTTCTCGATCGTGTTGGCCGTGGTCGAAACGAAGAGATTCCCGCTGCGATCGAGCGCCACGCCGGTCGGGCCGATCAGGAACGGGCTGCCAAAGGCCGTCGTGTTTCCCTGGCTGTCGTAAGTCGAGACGGTGTTCACGCCCATGTTGGCCACGAAAAAAGTCTCCGCCGAGGCGCTGACGGCGAAGGCCAGAAGAGCTGCGAAAATGACGACCAGTGTTCTCATGAGAGTGGTGGTGGAAAAGCAAAAGGCGCGCCTCGAGGTGGGAGTGCTCGATTGTTTCACCCGCTAGCATGGCGCATGGTGCGGGGAATGTCTTATCAGCTCGAGTCCAGCTATCGGCCGCGAGGCGACCAGGGGCAGGCGATCGCTAAATTGCTCAAGTCGGTCGAGGCCGGCAACCGACACCAGACGCTGCTCGGCGTCACCGGCTCGGGCAAAACCTTTACCATTGCCAACGTGATCAAGGAGCTGGAACGCCCGGCCCTGATCATCTCGCATAACAAGACGCTTGCCGCGCAGCTCTACTCGGAGTTCAAGCAATTCTTCCCGCACAACGCGGTCGAATATTTCGTCAGCTACTTCGATTACTACCAGCCCGAGGCTTACATCCCGCGCAGCGACACCTACATCGAGAAGGATTCGTCGATTAACGAAGAGATCGAGCGTCTGCGTCTTTCCGCCACCAGCGCGCTTCTCTCGCGCCGCGACACGATCGTGGTCGCGAGCGTTTCCTGCATCTACGGCGTCACCTCGCCGGAGGATTACCTGCGCATGCTGTTGACCGTGAAACGTGGCCAGCAAATCTCGCGCGAAGCTGTCCTCGGCCGCCTCGTCGACATGCTCTACGAGCGCAATGACGTGAATTTCGCTCGGGGAAAATTCCGTGTCCGCGGCGACGTCGTCGAGGTTTATCCCGCGACCGCGGATGAGGAAGCAGTCCGTCTCGAGTTCTTTGGCGACGAGCTGGACGCGATCACGCGTTTCGATCCGCTCACCGGGCATGCCCACGAGTCGTTAGGCATGATGACCTTTTTCCCGGCCAAGCAGTTCGTCACCCCGGCGGACAAATTGAATCGCGCGCTGACCTCGATCCGCACCGAGTTGGACGAGCGAATCATCCTGCTCGAATCGCAGGGTCGACTGCTCGAGGCGCAACGGCTGAAAATGCGGACCGAGTACGACCTCGAGATGTTGCAGGAGATGGGATTTTGCAACGGGATCGAGAACTACTCGCGCCATCTCTCCGGCCGTCCGCCCGGCTCGAAGCCGTTTACGCTCCTCGATTTCTTCCCGAAGGATTTCCTGCTCGTGATCGACGAATCACACGCCACCATCCCGCAGATCGGCGGCATGTACGAGGGGGATAAATCGCGCAAGACCGTGCTGGTCGAATACGGCTTCCGTCTCCCGAGTGCACTCGACAACCGCCCGCTGAATTTCAAGGAATTCATGGGCAACGCCAACCAGCTCGTCTACGTCAGCGCGACCCCGGCCGAGTTCGAGATCAAGAACAGCGTCGTCGGCAACACCGGTTACTTTCCACATAAGCGCGATCGCATCGGCACGGAAGAAGAGGTGCCCTTTGTCCTTCCCGGCACAGCGCCAAAGGAACTCAGCCGCACCGATCAGCCACCGGAAGAATTCGACGTCCACACCCCAGGCAAACCGCTCATCGTCGAACAGATCATCCGCCCGACCGGCCTGCTTGATCCGCGGATCACCCTCAAGGGACTCAAGAACCAGATCGACGACACGATCGAGCTTTGCCGCCAGCGGGTCGAACTGCAGGAGCGCGTTCTCGTCACCACCCTCACCAAACGCACCGCCGAAGATCTTTCCGATTACCTGCGCGATGTCGGGTTGAAAGTGCGCTATCTGCACAGCGACATCGACACCATCGAGCGGGTCGAAATCCTGCGCGGTCTGCGCGCGGCCGAGTTCGACATCCTCGTCGGCATTAACCTCCTTCGGGAAGGCCTCGACCTTCCGGAAGTGTCGTTAGTCTGCATCCTCGACGCCGACAAGGAAGGCTTCCTCCGGAGCCAGACCTCGCTCATCCAGACCGCCGGCCGCGCCGCGCGCCACATCAACGGCGAAGTCGTCCTCTTCGCCGACACCGTTACCCAGAGCATGCAGGCCCTCATTTCGATCTCCGATTATCGCCGCACCAAGCAGATGGAGTACAACGAAAAGCACGGCATCACTCCGACCACCGTCCGTCGGGCCGTCCAGGAAAGCCTCCACACCATCCTGCGCGGACGCGAAATCGCCGCTGCGGTTGTGAACGAGGCCGGCGGCGACTTCAACCTCACCGAACTGCTCCGCGAATTGGAAGACGAGATGCAACAGGCCTCCGCCAATCTCGAATTCGAGCGCGCCGCGCTCTTGCGCGACCAGATCATGGAGGTAAAAAGCGGTACGGGCCTAACGAAGATAGAACCAAAACGCAAGCCGGTGAAATACTCGCGCAACAACGGCCGGCGCCGTTCGCGGGTCTAGGAAACCGAACGGTCTCGTGCCTCGCGCTTATCCGCTGATCGGCAGGAGCGAGTATCTCAAAGCGGAGATAGGAGATCCCTCGAGAGAGCCAGCGAAACGTTTCGTTCGAGGCCTGATATGGGTAGGTCATGAGCCAGCGATTGGTGCGCGAGAGTTTTGGATGGGTCCCAGGCTGGACGGAGGAAAGGAACAGGCTTTCGGTCTGGGAAGCAGGAAAGGGATGAATCGAGACGGCCCTCAGCCTCAGCACCCACTCGCGATCGAAAGCATGATCGAAAGGCAATCGCATCGGCAAGAACCTCGCGCGTAACGCGCTCGCCGCGCGATGACATGAAGGCCCCGGACCCTTTCAGTCGCGAGAGACAGACACAAAGAAAGTAATTACCACTGAGCTTGACCAGTGGCGCGGGTCGGCCGTGACTCAGCCCGGTGAGCCGCAGAATATTCCAGTGACGCGCGTGGCGCATCGCTGCCCCCAGCACAGGAACCCGATTACACCGGGATCCAGGCGTGCAGCATTGGCCGCGAAGGCACCCAGCGGGCGGCGATGTAACTGCCGAGTGTCGCGTTGATGATTCGATAGGAGAGCGCGAGTAGGTTCAGGCGCGGCCCCCGCATCGGCTGGTCCCACGGCGGATAAACCTTCAGGAGATGGAAGACATCGTCGGTGCCGAGTGAAACACCACCACCGCCAGGAAGCCAAGGAAGATTGCGAGCCCGCTGCGCCCGAGACGACGTGAAGGAACCGCGATCGCGGTAGCCATGGCACCTCCCTGGTTAACACAGCGACCGAGTGCGCGGTAAGCTTTCGCAGCCGCTCATGATCTCCGCGTTCCGCAGCGCGCCCGTGATGGAATTTGTGGCTTTCTTCGTTGCGGACAAAGTTAGGGATACCAGCCTGCTCCAGCACAGACTTGTAGTACCCGACCCGGGCATGGGTCCTGATTAACGAAAACCTGTCGCATTAAGGTGACCCGCCAATCGGGACGGGGAGGGGATTTCGGGTATCCCGGCCTCAAAGGTAACAGCTATGTAACCTTTGCGGTCTTTATTTGTGGCTGGCCGCCAGTAAATTCCTCGACATGAAATCAAAATTTCTCCTGCTTCCGGCCGCCTTCGCATTACTCCTCATCGCCCTGTGCTTTTCACCGAGTGCTCACGCGCAGAGTTCCCGCTTCGCAGCTGACTCTGACGGTTACCTGGATGCTTTCGACCCTGGCACGGAAGCGCCGGCCGACGTCGTCACGATCTTGAAGGCGACCTATGGCACTGCGCGCGAGGTGCTGACCGTTCAGGCGACGAGCACGAGCACGACGCCGGCGCTGCAGCTATTCGTCACGTCCACTGATGAATTGATCGGCATCCTCACCGAGGTCAACCGGGGAAAATATGTCGGCAGATTTTCCGTTCAATCCGGAGAGCGTCACCATCAGGAGCACCGATGGGGGCACTGATACCGCGGCCGTTCGGGTCAGGTAGGCCGCCGCTTGGGCTCGATTGATACGGAACGGCCGTGAGCTCGAAAAGGCGTCAGCCCGAGAACTTCGCTCATTTATGAATCGTTCAGCTTATTCGTAGTGAGTCCACATCCGGATGACCTTGATGGTGCGTTTGGCCTCATAGATCTGATAGACCAAGCGGTGTTGGATGTTGATCCGGCGCGAATACGCTCCGGCCAAATCGCCGACAATCTTTTCGTAGGGTGGCGGGTTCTGGAAAGGGTCCGTTGCGACGAGGTTGAGCAGACGTTGCGCCTGCGACTTTAGGTTGGAGGACGCGATCTTCCGGGCGTCCTTTTGGGCTTGTTTAGTAAAAACGATAGACCAACTCACCAGCCGGGATTCTTCGATGCCTTGCTCAGCGGCTCAGCGAGGCCCTGGCGGATGGATTCACGCATCCCCGGAATCGAGACCAGAAAAAGCGTCTCTCGAATGTTGCGCCAGGATTCCTCCGACACGAGAACCGCATTGGAACGCTTGCCCGTAATCTGGATCGGCTCATGTGAGTCTGCTGCCTCATCCAGTAGTTGGTAAAGCTTGGAGCGAGCTTGGGTGACGGGAAGCGAGGTCATACCCAAAGCGTCCGCTAAGGCGTACGCTTTGTCAAGGCTTCGTCGAACGCGCACCTCGCGTGCTGGGTTCGGCGCCTCGGCGAAACAGGCTTTGTCGGGCACGGTGAGCCGAGTCTTAGTGCCGGCAATATGGAGGAAAGTTGGCGCTTGCGGGGCGCCAGCGCCAACCCGCGAGGCGCGTAATAGATTTCACCATCGCCCGGTCATAATCGGCCTCATTCACCACGCAGAGGGCGGGAAAGAAAATCGGCGAGGGCATCTCCGTGATGGAATTATGGCTCTCTCGTTGCGGACAAAGTTCGGGATGCCAGCCTGCTTCAGCACAGACTTGTAGTAGCCCACCCGGGCGTGATCCTGATTGACGAACACCTGTCGCATTAGCCGCCCGGCAAATACCTCGGAGAGGCTGCCGGAGAAGAGTCAAACATCCGCGGGGTCTGCGTGAGCACAAGACTCCGTCGGACCGAGATCACCTCAGTTCAGACGTCAGAATTAGCATCGGGCTCGGTGAACTGCTCCTCGAAGTAAGCGACCTCCTCGGCGGTAAAGTCGGCGAATGGCGTTCCTCAAAGCAGAGATTGCAGAGTCCGATCGCCGCGCCGTCCCGGTCTGCGAAAACGAAGGCGTGAAGGAAATGTCACTTCCACTCCGTCGATCTCGAGGCCGACGACGTCGGTATCCGGGAGTGCGCCGCAGACATGACAACGATGAGCGGGAGTGTTCATGCCAGGTCAGGGCTGTGAAT